>JBLNEU010000195.1:0-9725 GCA_050263015.1 Deltaproteobacteria bacterium
GAGGCGAGCGACCGAGGCATACTGTCGAGTATGCTGAGGAAGCGCAACGAAGCCGGAGCGGGTGCAGCGGCGCTCGAATGCCAAGGTATTTGCGAGACGGTGCACTAGCTTCCGGGGGCGCCGGGCGCCTCCATGAGGTGGACCTCCCACTCGTCCCGAGCGGCCCCGTAGCGGAGGATGTAGAGGGCGGCGTCCGATCCGCGGAGTTTCACGTACTCGTGGTCCTCGCCCCGCCACCGGTCGAGGATCTGCGCGACCTCGATGCGCCGGTCGCCGAGGAAAAAGGCGCGCGGCGTCTCCTCCGACCGGTACCCTTCGTGGCAGATGACCCGGACCTTCATGGTTTTCCCCCGCTTCGCCCTCTCGGGCGCGGTCATCCTCAATATTATTGTCTCACTGTCGACCGGGGGTTATCATAGGGGCCGGGCTTCAAGGGTTCGGCCACGGGGCGGACGGGAAAGCGGGGCCCCGTTTCATTTTCTGCGCCGGCGTCGGCCGGGGGGGTTAGCGTTGCCGGGATCGGTCGGCACCCCGATTCTCTGGGCGGGATTCACGGTATTCGTCCTGTGCATGCTCGCGGTCGACCTCCTCGTCTTCCACAAGCGGGAGCACGAGGTCCGGGCGAAGGAAGCCCTGGCGTGGAGCGTCGGATGGGTGGCGCTGGCGCTGCTCTTCAACGCGGGCGTCTACCGGTATTTCGGCCGGGAGAAGGGGCTCGAGTTCTTCACCGGGTACCTGATCGAGCTCGCCCTGTCGGTGGACAACCTGTTCGTCTTCATCCTCGTCTTTTCCTCGTTCCACGTTCGCCCCGCCCTCCAGCACCGGGTCCTCTTCTGGGGGATCCTGGGGGCCCAGATCATGCGCGCCGTCTTCATCCTCGTGGGCGCCGCCCTGATCAACGCGTTCCACTGGATCCTCTACGTCTTCGGGGCGTTCCTCGTCTTCACGGGGATCAAGATCCTTCTCAACCGCGGGACGGAGGTTCACCCGGAGAAGAACCCGGTCCTGCGGGCCTTCGGAAAGATCGTCCCGACGCTGCCGGACTTCCACGGCAGCCGGTTCACGGTCAAGCTCGACGGGAAGCGGTACGCCACGGCGCTCCTGCCCGTGCTGATCGTGATCGAGGCGACGGACCTCGTGTTCGCCCTGGATTCGATCCCGGCCATCTTCGGGGTGACGAGCGATCCCTTCATCGTCTACACCTCCAACATCTTCGCGATCCTGGGCTTGCGCAGCCTCTATTTCCTGCTCGCATCCGCGATGGGAAAGTTCCATTATCTCAAGTACGGCCTGGGGCTCGTCCTGTCCTTCATCGGGGCCAAGATGCTCCTGTCCGACCTGGTCCACGTGTCGATCGAGGCGTCGCTCATCGCGGTCGTCGTTCTGCTGGCCGGGTCGGTCGCGGCGTCGCTCTTACGGCCGCCGAAGGCGGAGGCGGGCGCCGGGAACGGTCCCGGCAGGAAGGACGAACGAATCCACCGCAAGGAGGAGAGATCATGAAAACGAGATTGCGGAACCGCATGATCGGCCTGTCGCTGTCGTCGCTTCTGGTCCTGCCGGCGGGGTGCGCCCAGAATCCCGACGGGACGTACGAGTACAAGCGGACCGCCATCGGCGCTCTTGCCGGGGCTGCGGTCGGCGCGGGCACGGGGGCGCTCATCGGCGGCAAGAAGCACGCGGGCCGGGGCGCGCTGATCGGCGGCGCGGGCGGCGCCCTGGTCGGCGGCGCGATCGGAAGATACATGGACGGCCAGGCCGCCGAGCTCAAGCGGCGCCTCCCCGAGGCGGCGATCGAGCGCCAGGGGGACAAGCTCTACGTCGCGCTTCCCGCCGGGATCCTCTTCGACGTGAACAAGGACGTGGTGCGGACGGACGCGAAGTCGTCGCTGGCCAAGGCGGCGGAAGTGCTCGTCAAGTATCCCGACACGTACATCACCGTGGAGGGGCACACCGATTCCACCGGCGCCGACCAGTACAACCAGGATCTTTCCGAGCGCCGGGCGACGCGCGTGCGCGATGTTCTCACCCAGAACGGGGTTCCCGCGGCGCGTCTCGACGTCAAGGGGTACGGGGAGAGCGACCCGATCGCGGACAACGCGACCGAGGAGGGACGCCAGGCGAACCGGCGCGTCCAGCTCGAGATCCGGCCCAACGAGAAGCTCAAGGCCCAGCAGCAGCAGGGGGGCTGATCCCGTGAAAGAGGGAACGATCTCCGAGCGCGCGGTCAACGCGATCCGGTTCCTCTCGGTCGACGCCGTCCAGAAGGCGAAGTCCGGGCACCCGGGCACCCCGATGGGGCTTGCGCCGCTGTCGTACCTCCTCTTCACCCGGTACCTCCGCTACAATCCGCGCAACCCGGACTGGGGAGGGCGGGACCGGTTCGTCCTCTCCTGCGGCCACGCCTCGATGCTCCTCTATTCGCTCCTGTACCTGACAGGCTACGACCTGACCCTGGAAGACGTCCGGCAGTTCCGCCAGTGGGGGAGCCGGACCCCCGGCCACCCGGAAGCCGGGCATACCCCGGGAGTCGAGGTGACGACGGGACCGCTCGGCCAGGGGCTGGGGAACGCCGTGGGGATGGCGATGGCGTCCCGCCTCCTCGCCCAGCGGTTCAACCGGCCGGATCACGAGATCGTGGCGCACCGGATCGTGGCCCTCTGCTCGGACGGGGATCTCATGGAGGGGGTGGCCTCGGAAGCGGCGTCGCTCGCGGGCTTTCACCGCCTGGGGAACCTCGTCGCCTTCTACGACGACAACAGGATCACGATCGAAGGGTCCACGGACCTCGCCTTCGGGGAAGACGTCGGGGGCCGGTTCCGCGCCTATGGCTGGAATGTCCTCTCCGTGCCCGACGGGGACACCGATCTCCCCGGCCTCTCCCGGGCGATCGAGGCGGCCTTCGCGGAGAGCGGGCGCCCGACGCTCGTGATCGTCCGGACCAGGATCGCCTTCGGAAGCCCCGGCAAGCAGGGGACGGCGGAAGCCCACGGCGCCCCGCTCGGGGAGAAGGAGGTGGCGCTCACGAAGGAGGCGCTCGGCTGGCCGAAGGAACCCGACTTCTTCGTCCCGGACGACGTGCTCGCCCACTTCCGGGAGGCGGTCGACCGGGGAGAGGCGCTGGAGAGGCGGTGGCGGCTCAAGATGGCCGCTTACTCGTCGGCCCACCCGGACCTCGCTCTCGAGTACGAGCGGGTGACGTGGGGCGACCTTCCGGCGGGGTGGGAGGAGGCGCTCCCGCGGCTCTCCCCCGAAGGCGGGGCGATCGCCACGCGGAGCGCATCGCGCAAGGTCATCAACGCCGTCGCGGCCCGGATGCCCGAGCTCGCCGGCGGATCCGCCGACCTCGCGCCGTCGACGGAGACGCTGATCGCGGGAGGAGGGGATTTTCTGCCCGACGCCCCGCCGGGCGGGCGCAATTTCCACTTCGGGGTTCGGGAGCACGGGATGGGGGCCATCCTCAACGGGATGGCGCGTCACGGCGGGGTCGTTCCGTACGGGGCCACCTTTCTCGTCTTCGCCGACTACATGCGGCCCTCCATCCGCCTGGCCGCGCTGATGAAGGCCCGGGTGATCTACGTCTTCACGCACGACTCGATCGGCCTGGGGGAGGACGGGCCCACGCACCAGCCGGTCGAGCACATCGCGTCGCTGCGGGCGATGCCGAACCTCTACGTCCTGCGTCCCGCCGACGCCAACGAGACGGCGGCGGCGTGGCGGATCGCGCTGGAGCGCGCCGCGGGGCCGAGCGCGATCGTCCTCTCGCGCCAGAAGCTGCCGGTCCTGCCGCCGGACGCCGTTTACCGGAACGGCGACGTCTACCGGGGGGCTTACATCTTAGAGGATGGGGGAGCGGCCCCTTCGGTCGTCCTCATCGCCACCGGCTCGGAGGTCCACGTGGCGCTCGGCGCGGCAAAGCTCCTCGGCGCCGAAGGGATCGCGGCGCGCGTCGTCAGCGGCCTGTGCCTCGAGCGGTTCGCGGAGCAGCCCGCGGAGTACCGGGACCAGGTCCTGCCCCCCGCGGTCCGCGTCCGGGTCTCCGTGGAGGCCGCGTGCACTTTCGGATGGGACAGGTACGTGGGCGAACGCGGGACGGCGGTGGGGATCGACCGGTTCGGCGCGTCGGCGCCCGGGGACCGGGTGCTCCGCGAGCTTGGCTTCACGGCGGAAAACGTGGCGGCGCGCGCAAAGGCGCTGCTTTAGAAGATGACCCGGAGGAATCGCGCGATGACGATGAACCCGATGGTGGCGCTCGGGAAAGCCGGGCAGAGCCCGTGGCTCGACTACATCGAGCGCGGTCTGATCGCGTCGGGGGGCTTGGCCCGCCTCGTGTCGGAGGACGGCATCCGGGGGGTCACCTCGAACCCGACGATCTTCGAGAAGGCGATATCGGGGGGCCACGAATACGACGCCCAGATCCGGTCGCTGGCCGCCGCCGGGGCGGGGGTCCTCGACGCGTATGCCGCGGTTGCCGCGGAGGATATCCGCGGCGCCGCCGACGTCCTGCGTCCCCTTTACGATTTCACCGGGGGCGCGGACGGGTACGTGTCCCTCGAGGTCGAGCCGGCCCTTGCGTACGACACGGGGAAGACGGTCGCCAGGGCGGAGGAGCTCTTCCGCCTGGTCGGCCGCCCCAACGTGTTCATCAAGGTCCCGGGGACCGTGGAAGGGCTTCCCGCCGTCGAGGAGCTGATCGCCCGCGGCGTCCCGGTCAACGTCACGCTCATCTTTTCCGTGAAACGGTACGTGGAGGTGGCGCAGGCGTACCTCCGCGGCCTCGAGCGCCGTGCCGCGTCGGGCGGGGAGCTGCGGCGGCTCGCCTCCGTCGCGTCGTTCTTCGTCTCCCGGGTGGACACGGCGGTGGACAAGAAGCTCGACGAAATCATCCCGCTGTGGCCGGGATCGCCCAAAGCCGAAACTGCGATCTCGCTGAAGGGAAAGGTGGCCGTCGCGAACGCCCGGCTGGCGTACGCGCGCTTCCGGGAGATCCTCTCCTCGGCACGGTGGAAGACCCTCGCCGCGAAGGGCGCCAACGTCCAGCGGCCCCTCTGGGCGAGCACGGGGACGAAGAACCCGAAATATTCCGACGTGAAATACGTCGAGGAGCTCATCGGCCCCGACACGGTCAACACGATGCCGCCGCAGACGATCGACGCCTTCCGGGACCATGGGCGCGTGGCGGATGCGCTCACCGGAATGGAGGCGGAGGCGCGCGCCGTCCTCGACGACCTCGGGCTGCTCGACATCGGCATCGAGGAGGTGTGCGAGACGCTCACCCGCGAAGGCGTCAAGAGCTTCGCGGACTCCTTCGACAAGCTCCTCGCCGCCGTCGAGCGGAGGCTTTCCGGCGCAAGCGTCGCCTGACCTCACATCGCCCGGAAGCGGGTCACGGGAGACCAGCCCCATGCGGATCGCGATGGTGGGCCTCGGAAAGATGGGGATGAACATGACCCGCCGCCTCCTGCGCGCCGGGCATGAAGTCGTCGCCGTTGACCGGTCGCAGGCCGCCGTCGCGGAGGCGGCCCGGGAGGGGGCGGTTCCCGCCGCGTCGCTCCCCGAGGCGATTCCGAAGCTTTCCCCCCCGCGCATCGTCTGGCTCATGGTCCCCGCGGGGGCCCCGGTGGACGAGAACGTGGGGCTGCTCGCCGGCCTCCTGTCGGCGGACGACGTCGTGATAGACGGCGGCAATTCGATGTACAGGGACGCCTCGCGGCGGGCGGCGACGCTCGGCGGCCGGGGGATCCGGTTCCTCGATGCCGGGACGAGCGGCGGCGTCTGGGGGCTTTCGGATGGGTACTGCCTCATGGTGGGGGGCGACCGCGGCGCGTACGACGCCGTGAGCCCGGTCCTGTCCGCCCTGGCTCCGCCCGACGGTTTCGCCTACATGGGGCCCCACGGCGCGGGCCACTTCGTCAAGATGATCCACAACGGGATCGAGTACGGGATGATGCAGGCGTACGCCGAGGGGTTCGAGCTGCTGGCCACCGCCCCCTTCCCGATCGACCTTCCGTCCGTCGCCTCCCTGTGGAACCGGGGGAGCGTGGTGCGTTCGTGGCTCCTGGAGCTCGCCGGGCGCGCTCTTTCGAAAGACCCGACGCTGTCCGGCCTTTCCCCCTACGTGGACGATTCAGGCGAGGGGCGCTGGACGGTCGAGCGCGCGGTCGAGGCGGGGATCCCCGTTCCCGCGATCGCGCTGTCACTGTACATGCGCTTCCTCTCGCGGCAGGACAATTCCTTCGGCATGCGGATGCTCGCGGCCCTGCGCAACGAGTTCGGGGGGCATGCGGTGAAGCTTTCCCCCGGCGAAAAGAAGGGGGAGAAGCCGTGAGCGATGCGGCGGCCCGCGCGCAGGCCGCGACGCTTCGGAGCGCGCCGGCGCCGGGCGCGGTGCCGCCCCCCTGCCTCCTCGTCATCTTCGGCGCCTCCGGGGACCTCACGCGCCGAAAGCTCGTTCCCGCCCTCTACGGACTTTTCCGCGAGAATCTCCTTCCCGACGCGTTCGCCGTCCTGGGTGTTTCTCGGACGCCTTACGGCGACGACGCGTTCCGGGGACTGGTCCGGGATTCCATCGCGGAAAAGTCCGCCGGGAACTTCGACGTCCCGTCGTGGGACGCCTTCGCGAAGCGTCTCTTCTACCAGTCCGCGGACATCCAGGACCCGCAGGGGGTCGCGTCCCTCGCCTCGCGGATCCGGGAGGTGTGCGCGGCGCGCGGGATACCCGGGAACCTCCTCTTCTACGCCGCCGTGGCCCCGAGGTTCTACGCCCCGCTGGTCCGGAGTATCGGGGAGTCGGGGCTGTCGGCTCCAGCCGCCGATCTGCCGGGTTTCCGGCGCGTGGTGATCGAGAAGCCGTTCGGCCGGGACGCGGCCAGCGCGCGGGAGCTCTCGCGCGTCGTCTCGGGCGTCTTCCGCGAGGACCAGGTGTACCGGATCGACCATTACCTCGGCAAGGAGACGGTCCAGAACATCCTCGTCTTCCGGTTCGGCAACGCCGTCTTCGAGCCGCTGTGGAACCGGAACCACATCGACCACGTGCAGATCACCGTGGCCGAGACGCTCGGCGTGGAGGGGCGGGGCGACTACTACGAGGAGGCGGGGGCGGTGCGCGACATGATCCAGAACCACCTCCTCCAGCTTCTCGCCCTCGTCGCGATGGAGCCGCCCATCTCGCTTGCCGCCGAGGATGTCCGGGACGAGAAGGTGAAGCTCCTCCGGTCGATCGAGCCGGTCTCCCCCGAGCGGGCGGGCGACGCCTGCGTCCGGGGACAGTACGGGGCCGGGGAGTTCGAGGGGCGGAAGGTCCCGGCGTACCGGAACGAGAAAAGCGTCTCCCCCGGCTCGCTGACCGAGACGTACGCGGCGCTCCGGCTCACGATCGACAACTGGCGGTGGGGCGGGGTGCCGTTCTACCTGCGCACCGGGAAGCGGCTTCCCCGGTCGGTCTCCGAGATCGCCATCCGGTTCCGGCCGGTCCCGTACCTTCTCTTCGGGGACACGGGGTGCAGCGACATCGAGCCGAACATGCTGGTGCTCAACATCCAGCCGGACGAAGGGATCTTCCTCAAGGTGGTGGCCAAGTCTCCCGGCCCCTCGATCTGCGTCAAGCCGGTCGAGTTCGAATTCCGCTACGAGGAGGCGTTCGGGGCCAAGAGCCCCCCGGCCTACGGCCGGCTGCTTCTCGACGCGATGCTCGGCGACGCGACGCTCTTTCCCCGGGACGACACGGTCGGGATCTCCTGGAATCTCCTCGATCCGTTCCGGTCCCGGTGGGATGAGAACCCCGGCCGGGACCTGTTCTTCTACCCGGCTGGAAGCTGGGGCCCCCGCGAGGCCGACGCGATTCCCGGGCGGGAGGGCCGCCAATGGCGCAACCCGTAAGCGAAGCGGGCGGAGGAAAGCGGCTGTTCGTGCTTCCCACGGCCGAAGAGTTGGCGCGGGCCGCGGCCGGACGGCTGTGGGGAATCGTCCGCGAACGCGCCGATGCCCTCGGGCGCGCCGGGGGTGCAAGGCGGACGATCGCGGTGGCCCTTTCCGGCGGCGAGTCGCCGCGGCCTGTCTACGAGGCGCTTGCCTCCCCGCCTTACCGGGATCGCTTCCCCTGGGACATCGTCCACTTCTTCCAGGTCGACGAGCGGTGGGTCCCCGCGGGCGACCCGCGAAGCAACCGGCGGATGATCGAGGAGACCCTGCTCTCCCGGGCCCCCGTCCCGCGGAAGAATTTCCATCCCGTCGACACGTCGCTTCCGACGCCGGCCGACGCCGCCGCCCGTTACGAGGAGACGCTCCGGAGCTTTTTCGGGACGGCTCCCGGCGGCTTCCCGAGGTTCGACGCCGTCATCCTGGGGGTCGGACGCGACGGCCACACCGCCTCCCTCTTCGAGGGCTCGCCGGCCCTGGACGAGGCTGCCGCCTGGGTCGTGGAGGCGGCCGGCGGCGATCCGCCCCTCGACCGCGTCACCCTGACGCTCCCGGTGATAAACGCCGCGGCGCGGGTGGTCTTCGTGGCGCGGGGGCAGGAGAAGGCGGAGGCGGTCCGCGAGATCCTGTCCGGCGGGACCGTGCCTGCCGCCCGGGTCGCCCCGAGGCGCGGAACGGTGTCCGTGCTCACGGACAGCCCCGCCGCCTCGCGTGTCGGCGCGGGAGGGGCGGTACCGCGCAGCGGCCGGCGCCTGGAGCGGCGCGCGACGATCCTCGCGGGGGACGTGGGGGGGACGAAGACGAACCTCGCCCTCTTCGAGCCGGAGGGCCGGCGGCTGGAGCGGCGCGAGATGCGCTCCTTCGCGAGCCGGGACTACCCGGCGCTGGAGGCGATCCTCGGGGAGTTCCTCTCCGGCGGGCCGCCGGTCGAAAGCGTCTGCCTCGGCGTGGCGGGGCCGGTGATCGCCGGACAGAGCCGGCTGACCAACCTTCCCTGGGTCGTGGACCGGGAGAAGGTCCGGGCGGCGGCCGGGGCGCGGCGCGCCTTCCTGCTCAACGACCTCCAGGCCACCGCCTTCGCCGTCCCGCACCTCTCGCCGGACGACGTGGCCGTCGTTCAGGCGGGGGCCGCGGCTCCCGAGGGCACGATCGGGGTCATCGCCGCCGGAACGGGGCTCGGCGAGGCGTTCCTCGTCAAGGCGGGCTCCGGCTGGCTGCCGGTCGCGACCGAGGGGGGACACGTCGATTTCGCTCCGCGCGGGGAGGTCCAGGTCCGGCTCGAGAGGCGTCTTGCGGAGCTTCACGGGCGGGTGAGCGTGGAGAGGGTCCTGTCGGGCCCGGGGCTCGAAGCGATCTGCCGGTTTCTCGTGGAGTCGGAAGGACGTCGGGAGGAGTCCGGGGATGTCGCGCCTTTATCCGAGGACGATCCGCCGCGCGCAATCGCGCGGGAGGGGCTTGCGAGGTCTTCCGGGGCGTGCCGGGAGGCGCTTCGCCTCTTCGTCTCGGTCTACGGCGCGCAGGCGGGCAACCTCGCGCTCCAGGTCATGGCCACGGGGGGGATCTACCTGGCCGGAGGGATCGCCCCGGCGATCCTGCCCGCCCTGGCATGGGGTGAGTTTCTCGACGCCTTCCGTGACAAGGGGCGGTTCAGGGAGTTCCTGGAAGGCGTGCCCGTGAAAGTGATCCTCGACGATACGGCCGCCCTCCTGGGCGCCGCGCGGTACGCGCTGGCCGAGGGGGGCGTCACGTGACTGCGGCGCGCCGGGCCGGGCTCTCGAGGATCGTGCTGGCCTCCGACCACGGCGGCGTGG
>JBLNEU010000196.1:0-4377 GCA_050263015.1 Deltaproteobacteria bacterium
GCCCCGACCCAGACATAGAGGAAGCCCTGGTAGGCGCCGAAGATGACGCCGCCGAGGGTGGTCAGCAGCGTGCCGGGAACGAACAGGCACACTCCGGCGGCGTACACCAGCGCGAAGGCGACGGGGCCCCAGATGCCGGCCGCCTCCAGGAAACGGCCCAGGACGTCCGGGGTGAGGTAATCCTTGATCGGGGTGAACCGCACCGCCGACACGGCCGCGGCGATGAAGGCGACGAGGATGGCGCCCTTGATGACGTCGGCCGTGCGCCTTCGGGTCGCATGCCTCTCCACAACCTTTCGGGAGGGATCTGCTTTCTCGCACCCGGGCGACTCTTCGTCCTCTCGCGACGGCGACGGCGCAGCCGCCATGGCGCTCACCTCTCCACGTCCGAACGCAGCCGCTCCCCGCGCCGCGGCTCCGCGGTCGCACGTATTGCTTGAGATTGCGTTGTCGCGGGAAACGTTTCGGTCCCGGCAGGAACCGCCGCGGCCCCCTACCGGGGCAAGGCGCGGGGCGTGCCGAAGACCGTGACCGCGCCGGACTTCCTGAAGGCGTAATCCTCGACGATCCCCGTCTTCTCGTCGACCAGGACCCAGAGCCGGTCCGATGTCGTGTCTCCCCTCCCGTACACCGCGAGGAGCATGAAGAAGATCGTCTTGCGGCTGACGACGTGACGGAAATAGTAGATCCGGCGGTATTCGTCGGACCCGGGCGCCTTGGGAAACAGCTCGTAGAGGGTGTCGGCATCGAAGCTGCCGGAGTACTCCGACCGATCGGGAGCGGCCCACGTCGACGGCACGTCGACGACCGCAACCTCGCCGCGGGCGAGGATGGCCGCCGGAGCGCCGAACGACTCCAGCAGATCCCCCTTCGTGGTCGTCCCCGGCACGATCGCCCTCACCCGGTCGTCGCCGATCGACTGTCCGGTCCTGAGCGTTGCCGCGGGGAGACATGCCCCGAGCAACAGGGCTGCGACAGCGACGGCCGGCGCGATTCGTCTCATGGCGTCATCCGGCGCGTCACGGCCCCGGCCAGGGCTCGACATGCGCGCCGCCCTCTTCCCGAGCCGTCTCTTCCAGGATGCGGTCCACCACGCGGCCGGATTTTTCGTCGATGAGGAGCCAGAGCTTCTGCTCCTTCAACAGGGGGGTGGACGGAATGCACCCGCCGCCATACTCGCCATAGACGCACAGGTTGCCCCAGGTCAGGGCCGAGGCGTCGTATCGATAGATGAGCGGGACGCCCACCTTGCCTGTCGCCGCGAACCGCCGGAGGACGTTGTCCGCGGCGCCCGCTCCGGGCCGCGCCACCGCGGCCGGAGGTCCCAGGCGGTCGAGGACCTCCTTTTTCGTCGTCTCGCCCTTCCGGATATCCTCCACCTGGCTCTCGGTGAACTGTCTCTCGAGCACGCACTGCTGGCCGATTATGGCGCAACCGCACAGGCCGGCCGCCATCGCCGCGCCGACGCATGCGGCAAGAAATCGCCCGGCAGGCATGCGCATGCGGGTCAATCCGCCCCCCGGAAGACGTAATCCTCGACCGCGCCCGTGTTCCCGTCGATGAGAAGCCACAGCCGCTCCACCACCATTTCCCTCGAATGATAGCCCCCCCCGATCAAGGGGATGATCAGGACGCCCGTCGCCTTGAGGCGCGCGGAATCGTAGTAGTAGACGATATCCGAGTCCCGGAGCGGCCGGCCCGTCGAGAACAGCTCGAGGAACGCATCCGACTGGACGTCCGAGCGCCCCCGCCTCGCGGACCCGGGCGGCGGATAGACCATGGTCGTCCCCCGCCGCGCGACGGCCACCGGCGGGCCGAACCGTTCGAGGATTTCCTGCCTGGTAGTCTCTCCGCGCCGGATCCCCCGGATGTGCTCGCCCGGAAGACCCTCGTCCGCCGCGATGTTCTCCCGCGCGACGAAGCAGCCGCACAGGCAGAGCGCCGCGAGCGCGGCGACGGCCATCCCGGAGAACGCGGCTCTCATCGGCCCATCCCCGTTGTCTCGCGTCCCGGCTGTTCCGGCCCCACCGTCTCCTTTCGCGGGGGCGGCGTCCACGCTTTTCCCGCGGCGACGTAGAACACGGGGACGAGGTCCGCCGCGACCCGCGCGACAGCCGCCATGACCAGGTCACCGGAATACGGGACCCACGCGACATTCGATTGGACGCTGGCGCCGACCACCTCGCCGGTGGTCACGTCGACGATGCTCGCGGCGGTTTCGCGCCGTCCCGGCTGAGCCCGGGGCGGCCTCGGATCGATGGACCCGAACACCACGCCGTCGACGCCGAGCAGCCGCCCTGCCCGTTGCGCCATCTCGGCGGGAACGCCGGACGAGCCGAAGACGACCCCCTTCTTCCCAAGCTCGATCTCGGCAAAAGACGGATCCACGATCTCGAAGAGCCCGTGCCTGCGCACCTGGAATGCGAACCACTCCGCGGCGGTGCGCCTGAGCACGGGATCCCCCGCGAACGGCAGGATGGCGACCTTGCGCCACGCCTCCCGGCCTGCGTCCCGCTTCATGAACGATTCGTCCATGGTCACCCTGTGGACGGGTTGGACGCACGACGCGACAAGCAGCGACAGGGAAAGAACGATCGCCGCACGACCCGATTTCCTGTCTGAGCATTCCCCCATTCCCGTCAGTCTACGCGAGAATGATAAGCTGACAAACAGACTCTTCCGATCGCCGAAGGGGGCCGCCGATGGTCCACACCGAATCGCTCACCCTCGCCACGAAGGGGTTCTGCGACATCATCGACATCAGCGCCGAAGTGGCGGACGTCGTCGCGCGCGCCGGCATCTCCGACGGCACGGTGACGGTCTTCTGCCCCGGCTCGACCTGCGCAGTAACGACCATCGAATACGAAAGCGGCGTGCTCCGCGACCTGCGGCGCGCCATCGAGGAACTCGTCCCGCAGGGCCGGGACTACGAGCACGACAAGCGGTGGGGGGACGGGAACGGATTCTCGCACGTCCGAGCGGCGCTGCTCAAGCCCTCCCTCGGGATCCCGCTGGTCGGAAGCCGGCTCGCGCTGGGGACCTGGCAGCAGGTGGTCTTCCTGGACTTCGACAACCGCGACCGCCGCCGCGAGATCGTCGTCCAGGTCGTCGGGGAATAGCGAAAGCGCATCGATGGGGCCGCGGCGTGATCCCGCCGTCTCGCCGGCATTCCGACGGACGGAGAACCGCCCGCGGCCCCCGGGGATCCGGGCTATTTCACGATCAGGCTGTTTTTCACCGACTTGACACCCGGGACGCCGCGGGCGACCTCGCCGGCCCTTGTGACGTTCTGGGCGGAATCCACATATCCGCTCAGCTGGACATCCCCCTTGAACGTCTCGACGTTGATCTGGAACACTTTCAGGGTGGGATCGTTGAATGTTCGGTGCCTCTTTGCCATGATGCTCCCTCCTCCCGCACTCAGTTCTTCGTGCGTACAAGCAGCAGGATCGTGCCGGCCGCTATCGCCGCCACGCCTGCCCAGGCAGGTACGTTGACCGTCTCCTTTTCCTTGAACGTCATTTCGAGCGGCCCCACCTTGGCGTCGTGGGTCTCCTTCGTGTAGGTGAACCCGCCGTACACGAGCCCCAGGACGCCGGCCGCGATCAGCACGACGGCCACGACCTTGATTGCGTTCATCGCGCCTCTCCCCTGGCCCGCATTTCTCACTCCTGTGATGCTCATCGGGATTTTCGGCTTCATGAGATTCGTGCGCCTGCCAAATCAGTGGAAGTCGCGCGACCGGACCGGCAGGCGCCCCAGCAGGGGGCTCAAGTCCGCGAGGCGACGCGCGATCAGGTGGACGACCGCCCCCTCCCGCTGCACCCGCCCCGACACCGCCAATAGCCGCGCGCCGAGGAACTCCCTGCGCTGCCCCTCGGCGATGTCCCGCCAGACCACGACGTTGACCGTTCCCGTCTCGTCCTCCAGCGTGAGGAACGCCGTCCCGGCGGCCGTCCCCGGCTTCTGGCGGGTGATGACGAGCCCCGCGGCCCGCGCCGGCCGGCCGTGCGGAAGCGCGTTCAGCTGCGCGGCGGAAAGGATTCCGCGTCCGGCCAGCCGGTCCCGCACGAGCGCCACGGGGTGGCGGCCGAGAGACAGGCCAAGGGCGGCATAATCCTCCTCCAGCTCCTCCCCCTCCGCGGGACGGGGCAACTCCGGGGCCAGTTCCGCTGTCGCAACGCCCCGCAGAAGCGGCGGAGGATCCGGATCCGTCCCCAGCACCTCCCAGCGGGCCGAACGACGATGACCCGATAACCGCTCGAGCGCCCCGGCGGCGGCGAGGGCGGAAAGGTCGCGGCGGGAGAGCCCGGCGCGATGGGCCATGTCCTCCACGCCTGCAAATGGCCTCTCCCCTCTCACCTCCACGAGCCGGTC
>JBLNEU010000197.1:0-3337 GCA_050263015.1 Deltaproteobacteria bacterium
ATGGAGGCTGCGATCGTTCCCACCATCGCCTCCCCAGGCGCTTCCGCCGAAAGGACGTTCGCGGGAACGGCTGCGAGGAGAAGGACGAGCGGGAGAAGGAACCCGTTCCAAGGGCGCTGAACCTTCACGACGACCTCTTTTTCAACACGGCGAATTTCAGATACCCCGTTTCGGGCACTCCGAGCAGCACCGGGTGGTCGGGGGGCTGCCCGCCCGTGGCCAGCAGTTCGAGGTCCACCCTCGCATCCGCGGCCGCCTCCCGCAGCGCCTCTTTCCATTTCGCCACATCCACCAGTTGGGTGCAAGAAGCCGTCGCGAGGACTCCTCCGGGCGCGAGCACGGAGAGTCCCATCCGGTTGATGTCCCGGTATCCGCGCACCGCCCCCTCCCGGCCTTCCCGCGACTTGGCGAAGGAGGGAGGGTCCAGGATGACGAGATCGAACCGCCGCCCCGACGCCGCAAGCTCTCTCAGCTCCGCGAAGAGATCGGCCGCCTTCCCCTCCCAGCGGCCGGCGAACCCGTTCCGCGCGGCGTTCCCGCCGGCGGCGGACACCGCCGGGCCGGAGGAGTCGATCGCGAGAACGCTGTCGGCGCCTCCCGCCAGGGCATACACGCCGAAGCCCCCGTACGAGCAGAAGCCGTCGAGCACCCGCTTTCCCCGGGACAGGCCCCGCACGATCCGCCGGTTTTCCCGCTGGTCCAGGAAGAATCCCGTCTTGGGCCCGGCCGCGGCGTCGACGAGGAATCTCAGTCCGTCCATTATCACTTCCTCGCGGGGATCGCCGCCGCCGCGCAGCGGTCCCCTTCGTTCGGCAAGTCCCTCCCGCTTCCTGCCGCTCCCCTCCGAACGCTCGTAGAGGAGCCGGCATGGAAACGTCTCGGCGAGCGATTCGACGATTTCCGGTAGCACGGACTCCATCCCCGCCGTCAGAACCTGGACGCAAAGAAGAGAGCCGTACCGGTCGACGATCAGGCCGGGGAGGAAATCCCCCTCCGAGTACACGAGCCGGAGCGCGGTCTCCCCGCCGAGCCCCGCTTCGGCTCGCCGTCCCCACGCCTCCTCGAACCGTTTCCGGAGGAATGCCTTCCCCGGATATTCCTCCCCGCGGGAAAGCAGCCGCAACGCGATGCCGCTGGAAAGATTCAACGTCCTCGTTCCGAGAAGCTCTCCCGCGCGCGAATGCACTCGCACCCACGAACCGGGTGGCAGCTCCTGCGGAAGATCGCGGAGGTCGTCTCCGAACACCCAGAGGTGACCGGAACGAAGACGCTCCTCCCCCTTCCGGCTCACGCCCGCGACCGGCAGCGGGGACCGCATGTCACTTGAGATGGAGGCGTTCCGCGAGGAGATCAAGGTCTTCGAACGCCTCCGATTCCCGTGCCTGGTTGCGAAGGATGAAAGCGGGGTGATAGGTGGGAAGCACTGGAATGCCCTCGACCTCCCGCCACTTCCCCCGGACGCGCGTGATCTTCTCGCCGGTCCCGAGCAGGTACTGCAAGGCGACGGCGCCCAGCGTGCAGACCGCTTCGGGCCGAATCGCCCGGATCTGCCGCTTGAGATACGGCAGGCAGGAAGCGGCTTCCTCCGGAAGGGGGGCTCGGTTTCCCGGCGGGCGGCACTTGACGATGTTGGCGATGTAGACGTCCTCGCGCGCGATGCCGAGGCGCGCGATCCACTGGTTGAGCCGCCTCCCGGCGGCCCCGACGAACGGCTCGCCCTGCCGGTCTTCCTCCTCCCCGGGTCCCTCGCCGATGAACATCAGCCGGGCGCGGGGGTTGCCCACCCCGAAAACAACGGTCCTGCGCCCGTCGCACAGCGGGCAGCCCCGGCACGAAAGGAGCTCCTTCCGGATATCCTCCAGGGTCTCCGCCGCGGCATCCCCCGCGGTCGACGCGGCGGGTTTTGCGCCGGGAGCCGGCGTTCCGCCGCGGGGCGGCCCCGGAAGGTAGTCGATCCCGATCTCCCGCAGGTATGCGGCGACCATCTCCGGCGAGATCCGCTTCGTCATCCGCGGAACAGCTTTCCGTCGAGGGTCCGCCAGACCCCCACCGCAATCCCGTCCTTGGTGGCCAGCGGAAGATCGAGGACCTCGCCGTCCGGGAAAAAGATCCGGACCTCGTTGTCGTCCGACTCGAACCCGATGTCGGTCCGCGAAACGTCGTTGGCCACGATCGCATCCAGGTTCTTCCTCCGCATCTTTTCCCGCGCATTCCACGCAAGGTCGTCGGTTTCCGCCGCGAACCCGACCAGGATACGGTTCCCTTTCTTCTTCCCCAGGGACTCGAGGATGTCCACCGTGGGTTCGAGCTCCAGGCGGTAGTCGAAGCTCTCCTTCTTGATCTTCGCCGGAGCGGTCCTTTTCCCCTTGAAATCGGCGACCGCGGCGCACATCACGACGGCGTCCGCGTCCTCTGCCGCGCGGGATACGGCGGAGAACATCTCCTCCGCGGTCCGGACCCGGACGGTCGTCATGAAGGGAGGGTCCGCCAGGGACGTCGGGCCGGACACCAGCGTCACCTGCGCGCCCAGGCGGCGGGCCGCGCGGGCCATCGCGTATCCCATCTTCCCCGAAGCGCGGTTCGAGAGGAATCGGACCGGATCCAGGTGCTCCGTCGTCGGTCCCGCGCTCACGACCACCTTTTTCCCCCCGAGGGGTTTCTCCGACAGGAGGATCCGGGCCATCTCGAGAATCTTCCCCACGTCCGCCAGCCGCCCGGGGCCCACCGTCCCGCAGGCAAGCTCCCCCTCGTCCGGCTCCACGAAGTGAAATCCCCGCGCCCGGAGGACCGAGAGGTTCTCCTGCACCGCCGCGGAGGCGTACATCTGCGTGTTCATCGCGGGGGCGAGCAATACCGGCGCCGCCGTCGCCATCACGACCGTCGAGAGCATGTCGTCCGCAATCCCGTTGCGGATCTTTCCGAGGATGTTCGCGGTGGCCGGCGCGATCACCAGAAGGTGGGCCCTCTGGGCGAGCGAGATGTGACCGATCTCCGACTCCGAAATGAGGTTGAACAGGTCCGATACGACCGGGTTCTTCGACAGGGTCTGGAGGGTCAACGGCGTGATGAACTGCGCCCCCGACGCGGTGAGGATCACGTGGACGTTCGCCTGCTCCTTCCGGAGCTCCCGGACGATCTCGCAGGCCTTGTAGGCGGCGATGCCGCCGGTCACCCCCAGAAGCACCTCCTTGCCGGAGAATAAGCCCATCGTCACCAGCCCTCCGTGAAGAATGGATTGGACCGCTTCTCCTCGCCGACCGTCGTGGCGGGCCCGTGCCCCGGGAACAGGACGGTGTCGTCGGGGAGGACGAAGATCTTCTCTTTCACGACTCGAATC
>JBLNEU010000198.1:0-2507 GCA_050263015.1 Deltaproteobacteria bacterium
TGAAAATGGTACCGGTAGGCGGCGGCGTGATCCTGTCCGCCGGACTCGGCGATCTTCCGGAAGAGCTGCGGAATCGTCAGCGATCTGGGCTCGTCGCCGCGGCCCGCGGCGACGGCGTCCCGGGGAAGGTGGAACTCCATCGTCCGGAAGGAGGCGATCCGGTAGATCCCCGACGCGTCGTCTTCGTGGTGGATGGCTCCGTCCCGGAGGGTGAGGCCCACGCCGTTGTCTTCCCGGCGCGCGGCGAACTCGCCGTTCCGGGACAGGACGAGGACCGGCTCCCGCCCGGGAATGCGCTGGCAGAGGAAGACGCCCGCCATCTCCGCCCCGTCGGCCGACACCCGGTCGGGGAAGAGGAGAACGTCCGGGGCGACCTCCGTGAAGACGTGCTCGGACGCGCCCGCGCCCGTCCGGACCGCGAGGATCCGGGAAAGCGTGGCCTTCATCTCGCGCTGTCCCCAGGGAATTCCCTCCCAGCCGATGAACAGGCTCGCGAGGAACGTCATCCCGCTCACGACGAGGATCGGGAGCACGACCCCCCGCATGCCGATCCCGGCGGTGCAGAAGGCCGCCGTTTCCGAGTCCGCGCCGAAGCGGCCCATGGCGAGGAGGACCGCGAGCAGCAGGGCGGCGGGAAGGGTGATCTCGAGAAAGGAGGGAAACATGGACAGCAGGAGCCGTCCCACGAGATGCGCCGGCACGCCCTTCGCGACGATGAGGTCGGCCAGCCGGGAGAACCGCTGGAGGAGGATGACGAGGGTGAAGGTGAACAGGCCGATGAGATAGGGGGCGTAGATCTCGGCCATAATATACTTGTGGATGATTTTCATCGTTCGGCGGCCATGCGGATTTCTTGTATAGTATCATAACCTTCGAGGAATCCGCGCCGTCAGGCCTGGCGCCGGGAAGAACGGGAGTTGCGGGGTTGATGGTCGTCCACGGTTCGTCGGCTTTCGAGGCCCCGTCCGCCGTTTCGGTGACGGTCGGGAATTTCGACGGCGTCCACCTCGGACACCGGGAGCTCCTCCGGCGGACCGTCGCGCGTGCGCGGAGCGCGGGCGCGGCGGCGGTGGCGCTGACGTTCACGCCCCATCCCGTGCGGTTCTTCTCCCCCCGCTCCCGGTTCTACGAGATCACCGGGCCGGAGGAGAAGGCGGCGCTGATCGGGGAGACGGGGATCGACACGCTCGTCGTCGAGCCCTTCGACGGCGAGGTGGGGCGGATGTGGCCCGGCGATTTCGCCCGGGAGATCCTGGCGCGCCGGCTGCGCGCCCGCTGGGTGATCGTCGGGTACGATTTCACCTTCGGCCGGAACAGGACCGGGACCCCCGCGGCGCTTTCGGAAATGGGGCGGGACCTCGGGTTCGACGTGGAGGTGGTCCCCCCCCTCCTCCGCGGAGGGGCGATCGTCAGCTCGAGCCGCATCCGGGAGCTTCTGCTGGCGGGACGGGTGCGCGAGGCCGGCGAGCTGCTGTGCCGCCCGTACAGGATCTCCGGCCCCGTGGTGACCGGCGCCGGCCGGGGGCGGAAGCTCGGGTTTCCCACGGCGAACATCCAGTTCGCGCAGGAGCTCGTTCCGCTGCCGGGCGTGTACGTGGTGGAGGCGGAGGTCGACGCGAAACGGCGGCCGGGGGTCGCGAACGTCGGGTTCAATCCGACGTTCGGCGAAAACTCCCTCGGCGTCGAGGTCCACCTCCTCGATTTCGAGGGCGACCTCTACGGGAAGCCGGTGTCCGTCTTCTTCCGGGACCGGATCCGGGACGAAAGGAAATTCAAGAGCGTGGACGAGCTTGCGCGGCAGATCGCCAAGGACGTGCAGTACGCCCGCGACTTCGGAGGGAGGCCGCGGGGATGAGGCCGACGACGTCCGGCGGCGCCGACGGGACCGCGGCCGGCCTCCGTCGCGCGGCGCGCGCCGCCGGAACCCTCGCGGCCGCGGCGCTGCTCGCGGCGTGCTCCGGAAAGCCGCCGGGCGGCGCGGACGGGACCGGCGTCCAGCAGACGATCGTCGCGGCCGTCGACCGGGCCGTCCCGGCCGTCGTGAACATCCGGACAGTCACCCGCTTTCCCCGCGCCGGCGCGTCCCGGTCCGGCGTCGAGAGCCGGCCGTGGCCCGAGTCGTTCGGCGACCTCCTCGACGAGAACGGGGGATTCCGGGAGAGCTCCCTCGGCTCCGGCGTGGTCGTCGCGGACGACGGACTCATCGTGACGAACGAACACGTCGTCCGCGGGGCCGACGAGATCATCGTGCGCCTCGCGGACCGCTCGGAGTACCAGGCGCGCGTCGTCGGCGCCGACGCGCGGACCGACATCGCCGTCCTGCGGATCAAGCCCGGCCGGCCGCTCCCGGTGGCCGTGCTCGGCGACTCGTCGCGCCTCAAGGTCGGGGAATGGGCCATCGCCGTCGGCAACCCGTTCGGCCTGGAGAGCACGGTCACGCTCGGCGTGATCAGCGCCACGGGACGGACCGATCTCGGCGTGGATTCCTCGGACGACTTCATCCAGAC
>JBLNEU010000199.1:0-6086 GCA_050263015.1 Deltaproteobacteria bacterium
AGGAGATCTACAAGAAGATGCGGCCGGGCGATCCTCCGACGAAGGAGGCCGCCGAGGCGCTGTTCGAGAACATGTTCTTCAACGCGGAGCGGTACAGCCTCTCGCGGGTCGGGCGCCTGAAGCTCAACCACAAGCTCGGCGTCGCCGACGAGGCGCTGGACACGACCGTGCTGCGCTACGAGGACATCCTGCGGGTCATCCGCTACCTGATCAACCTCAAGAACGGGATCGGCGAGGCGGACGACATCGACAATCTCGGCAACCGGCGCGTGCGCACCGTGGGCGAGCTCATCGAGAACCAGTTCCGGATGGGCCTCGTTCGCGTGGAGCGGGCGATCCGCGAGAAGATGAGCCTCCAGGACATCGAGACGCTGATGCCCCACGACCTCATCAACGCCAAGCCGGTCTCCGCGGTGATCAAGGAGTTCTTCGGCTCCTCGCAGCTGTCGCAGTTCATGGACCAGACCAACCCCCTCTCCGAGGTCACGCACAAGCGGCGGGTCTCCGCCCTCGGCCCCGGGGGCCTCACGCGCGAGCGCGCGGGGTTCGAGGTCCGGGACGTGCACCCGACCCACTACGGCCGGATCTGCCCCATCGAGACGCCGGAAGGGCCGAACATCGGGCTCATCGCGTCGCTGTCGACGTTCGCGCGGATCAACGAGTTCGGGTTCATCGAGACGCCGTACCGGGTCGTCCGAGACGGCGTACTCACGAGCGAGATCGTGTACCTGTCCGCGATGGACGAGGAGCAGCACGTCATCGCGCAGGCGAACGCGGCGGTCGACGCGACGGGGCGGTTCCGCCAGGAGGTGGTCATCGCGCGGAAGGAAGGCGAGTTCGCGATGGTGCACTCCTCCGAGGTCACGCTCATGGACGTCTCGCCGAACCAGCTCGTCTCGGTCGCGGCGTCGCTCATTCCGTTTCTCGAGCACGACGACGCGAACCGCGCGCTCATGGGGTCCAACATGCAGCGGCAGGCCGTCCCGCTCCTCCGGACCGAGCCCCCGTACGTGGGCACGGGGATGGAGTCGGTGGTGGCCAGGGACTCGGGGGCGGCCGTCGCCGCGCGCCGCGGCGGGACCGTCGAGTCGGTCGACGCCCGGCGGATCGTCATCCGCCCCGACGAGCCGGACGCGTCGGGCAAGTACGGCGCCGACATCTACAACCTCGTCAAGTTCCGCCGCTCGAACCAGAACACGTGCGTCAACCAGAAGCCGATCGTGACGCTCGGCCAGAAGATCGCGTCGGGCGAGGTGGTCGCCGACGGGCCGGCGACGAGCGACGGCGAGCTGTCGCTGGGGCGCAACGTCCTCGTGGCGTTCATGCCGTGGCGTGGCTACAACTTCGAGGACTCGATCCTCGTGTCGGAGAAGATCGTCAAGGAGGACATCTTCACCTCCATCCACATCGAGGAGTTCGAGTGTGTCGCGCGCGAGACGAAGATGGGCAAGGAGGAGATCACCGCGGACATCCCCAACATCAGCGAGGAATCGCTCAAGGACCTCGACGAGAGCGGGATCGTCCGGATCGGGGCCCGGGTCAAGCCGATGGACATCCTCGTCGGGAAGGTCACCCCGAAGGGCGAGACCCAGCTTTCGCCGGAGGAGAAGCTCTTGAGGGCGATCTTCGGCGACAAGGCCGGGGACGTGAAGGACTCCTCGCTCCGCGTCCCGCCGGGGATCGAGGGGATCGTGATCGACGCGAAGGTCTTCACGCGCAAGGGCGGAGAGAAGGACGACCGGGCGCAGGCGTTCGAGGGGAAGGAGATCGACCGGCTGATCCGCGACCAGGACGACGAGATCCGGATCATCCTCGAGACCGCCGCCGGCAAGATGCGCTCGATCCTGCTGGGCAAGACGTCGGCGACCCGGCTCACGACGGAGGACAAGTCGGAGGTCCTCCTGGCCAGGAAGAAGAAGATCACCGAGGAGGTCCTCGACTCGGTTCCCAGGGAGCGGTGGGCGGAGATCGGCGTCGAGGAGGATCCGACGGCCCGGGAGCGGCTTGCGGACATCCACCAGGTCGCCCAGGACCAGATCAGCCTCCTGCGCGCCGTGTTCGACGAGAAGATCGGCCGCCTGAGGAAGGGCGACGAGCTTCCTCCGGGCGTCCTCAAGATGGTCAAGGTCTACATCGCCATGAAGCGGAAGCTCTCCGTGGGCGACAAGATGGCCGGCCGGCACGGCAACAAGGGCGTCATCTCCCGGATCGTCCCCGAAGAGGACATGCCGTACCTCTCGGACGGCACCCCGGTCGACATCGTCCTCAATCCCCTCGGGGTCCCGTCGCGGATGAACGTCGGGCAGATCATGGAGGCCCACCTCGGGTGGGCCGCGCGGGGACTGGGAGACCAGATCCAGCGCATGATCGAGGGCTCGTTCAGCCCGAAGGCGCTGCGCGACTGGCTTCTCAAGGTCTACAGCTCCGAGCGGTTCGCCGCGTACCTGTCCGGACTGTCGGACGACCAGGTCCGCCGGGTGGCGGGAGGAATGAACTCGGGGGTGTTCATCGCCTCGCCGGTCTTCAGCGGCGCGCACGAAGGCGAGATCAAGCAGTACCTCCAGTTCGCGGCGCTGCCGGAATCGGGGCAGACCGATCTCTACGACGGGAAGACGGGCCAGCCGTTCCAGCAGAAGGTGACGATCGGGTCGATGTACATGATGAAGCTGCACCACCTCGTGGACGACAAGATCCACGCGCGCTCCACGGGCCCTTACTCCCTGGTGACCCAGCAGCCCCTCGGCGGAAAGGCGCAGTTCGGCGGCCAGAGGCTGGGGGAGATGGAGGTCTGGGCTCTCGAGGCCTACGGCGCCGCCTACACCCTGCAGGAGTTCCTGACGGTGAAGTCGGACGACGTCCCGGGCCGCGCCCGGATGTACGAGGCCATCGTCAAGGGGAACTTCTCCCTGGAGCCGGGCCTGCCGGAATCGTTCAACGTCCTCATCAAGGAGCTGCAGGCCCTCGGCCTGGACGTCAACCTGATCGGCGACGAAGGAAAGTAAAGGCCCCGCGCGGGCCATCGAACGGAGGCATCCCTTGGAAGACCTGTTCACACGCTTCGAGAAACCGAAGGATCCCCTGTACTTCTCGGGGATCCAGATCTCCATCGCGTCACCCGAGCAGATCCACAAATGGGCCCACGGGGAAGTGAAAAAGCCGGAAACGCTCAACTACCGGACCTTCAAACCGGAGCGCGACGGCCTGTTCTGCGCCAAGATCTTCGGCCCCATCAAGGACTACGAGTGCAACTGCGGGAAGTACAAGAGGATGAAGCACCGCGGCATCGTCTGCGAGAAGTGCGGCGTCGAGGTGATCCAGTCCAAGGTCCGGCGCGAGAGGATGGGGCATATCGAGCTCGCGTCCCCCGTGGCGCACATCTGGTTCCTCAAGAGTCTCCCGAGCCGGATCGCCACGATCCTCGACATGCCGATGAAGGAGATCGAGGCGGTCATCTACTTCGAGAAGTTCATCGTCACGGACCCCGGGAAGACCGACCTGCAGAAGTTCGAGGTCCTGTCCGAGGCGCGGTACCGGGAGAAGCGCGAGGAGGCGGGCGACGCGTTCCAGGCCGGAATCGGGGCGGAGGCGATCCAGACCCTCCTCTCGGAGCTCAACCTCGAGAAGATCTCGGCCGAGCTCCGCAAGGAGATGATCGAGACGTCCTCCGAGGCGAAGAAGAAGAAGATCTCCAAGCGGCTGAAGATCGTGGAGGCGTTCCGGGACAGCGGGCAGCGGCCGGAGTGGATGGTCATGTCCGCGATTCCCGTCCTCCCGCCGGACCTGCGGCCCCTGGTTCCGCTGGACGGGGGGCGGTTCGCCACCTCGGATCTGAACGACCTCTACCGACGCGTGATCAACCGGAACAACCGGCTCAAGCGCCTGCTCGACCTGTCGGCTCCCGAGATCATCATCCGGAACGAAAAGAGGATGCTCCAGGAAGCGGTGGACGCGCTCTTCGACAACGGCCGCCGCGGCAAGCTCATCACCGGGTCGAACAAGCGGCCGCTGAAATCGCTGTCCGACATGCTCAAGGGCAAGGGCGGCCGCTTCCGCCAGAACCTTCTCGGGAAACGGGTCGACTACTCGGGCCGCTCGGTGATCGTCGTCGGACCCGAGATCAAGCTGCACCAGTGCGGGCTCCCCAAGAAGATGGCGCTGGAGCTCTTCAAGCCCTTCATCTTCAACAAGCTCGAGGAGGGCGGCTACGCGACCACGATCAAGGCCGCCAAGAAGATGGTGGAGAAGGAGAAGCGGGAGGTCTGGGACGCCCTCGACGAGGTCATCCGCCAGCTTCCCGTGATGCTGAACCGGGCCCCCACGCTCCACCGGCTCGGGATCCAGGCGTTCGAGCCGGTCCTGATCGAGGGGAAGGCGATCCAGCTGCACCCGCTCGTCTGCACGGCCTTCAACGCCGACTTCGACGGGGACCAGATGGCCGTCCACGTGCCGCTCTCGATCGAGGCGCAGATGGAGGCGCGGGTCCTCATGATGTCGACGAACAACATCCTGTCGCCGGCCCACGGCAAGCCCGTGATCAGCCCGACGCAGGACATCGTCCTCGGGATCTACTACCTCACGCGGGTCCGCGAGGGCGTCAAGGGCGAGGGCCGGAAATTCTCGGGGTTCGAGGAGGTCCGGATCGCCTACGACGCCGGCGAGGTCGACCTGCAGGCGCGGATCAAGGTCCGCGTCAACGGGAAGGGCAAACTCGTGGACTCCACCTGCGGACGGGTTCTCCTGTACGAGATCGTGCCGCCGGAGGTCGCCTACAGCTACGTCAACAAGGTGATGAAGAAGAAGAATCTCGCCGACCTGATCGACGCGGCGTACCGCAACTGCGGGCAGAAGGCCACCGTCATCCTTTCGGACCAGCTCAAGACGCTCGGGTTCCAGTACGCCACGCTGGCGGGGATCTCCATCTGCATGAACGACATGAAGATCCCGAGCAACAAGCAGAGGTTGCTCGACAAGGCCCAGACGGAGGTCGAAGCGGTCGTCGAGGAGCACCGGGACGGGCTCATCACCAACGGGGAGCGCTACAACAAGGTCGTCGACATCTGGTCGGCGGCCACCGAGCAGATCGCCTCGGAGATGCTCCGGGAAATGAGAACAGAGACCGTTCGCGGCAGGGACGGCAAGGACCAGAAAGTCGAGAGCTTCAACCCGATCCACATGATGGCCGACTCGGGGGCCCGCGGCTCCGACAAGCAGATGCGGCAGCTGGCCGGGATGCGCGGGCTCATGGCCAAGCCGTCGGGGGAGATCATCGAGACCCCCATCACCTCGAACTTCCGCGAGGGGCTCTCGGTCGGGCAGTACTTCATCTCCACGCACGGGGCCCGGAAAGGACTCGCGGACACCGCGCTCAAGACCGCGAACTCCGGGTACCTGACCCGGCGCCTCGTCGACGTGGCGCAGGACTGCATCATCATCGAGGACGACTGCCAGACACTGGACGGCATCCCGGTGAGGGCGCTCATCGAGGGGGGAGAGATCATCGACAGTCTCTCCGACCGCATCCTCGGCCGGGTCGCTCTCGAGGACATCTACGATGCCGACGGGAAGCTCATCGTGTCGGCGAACGAGGAGATCACCGAAGACACGGCTCCGCTGGTCGAAAACTCCGGGCTCGGCGAGGTGAAGATCCGCTCCGTTCTGACCTGCCAGAGCAAGCGCGGCGTGTGCGCCCTGTGCTACGGGCGCGACCTGGCGCGGGGGAAAATGGTCACGAACGGCGAGGCGGTCGGGATCATCGCCGCCCAATCGATCGGGGAGCCGGGAACGCAGCTGACGATGCGGACCTTCCACATCGGCGGCACGGCGTCGCGGTTCGTCGAACAGAGTTACATCCAGTCCAAGCACCCGGGCAAGGTCAAGTTCCAGGGGCTCGCGGTGGTCAAGAACAAGGAAGGCCGCCTCGTGGCGATGAACCGGAACGGATTTCTCGTCGTCCTCGACGAGGGAAACCGGGAACGCGAGAAGTACCAGATCACCTACGGCGCCACCGTCATGGTGAAGGACGGCGAGAAGATCAAGGAAGGGCACCGCCTCGCGGAGTGGGATCCCTATAACATCCCCATCCTCAC
>JBLNEU010000200.1:0-7596 GCA_050263015.1 Deltaproteobacteria bacterium
GGGGCGGCTCGGGGGCGCGGAGATGGCGCGTTCCGAGTGGTACCGGGAAGGACGGGTGCCCCTGCATACCCTGCGCGCCGACATCGAATACGGGTTCGCCGAGGCGCGGACGACCTACGGAAAGATCGGGGTCAAGGTCTGGATCTACAAGGGCGAGGTGCTGCCCTCCGCGCCGCGGGGCGCCAAGACGGAATAGGAGAAGACGACCGATGCTCGCTCCCAAGCGCGTCAAATTCCGGAAGACGCAGAAAGGGCGCCGGCGCGGCGCCGCGCAGGCCGGAAACGCCCTCAATTTCGGGGATTTCGGGGTCAAGGCCGCGACCGCCGGATGGGTCACGTCCCGCCAGATCGAGGCGGCCCGGGTCGCGATGACCCGGTTCGTCAAGCGCGGCGGAAAGATCTGGATCCGGCTCTTCCCGGACAAGCCGATCACCAAGAAGCCCGCCGAGACCCGGATGGGAAAGGGAAAGGGCGCTCCCGAGGAGTGGGTGTGCGTCGTCAGGCCGGGGCTCGTCCTGTACGAGATCGAGGGGGTCGACGAGACGGTCGCGCGGGAAGCGTTCCGGCTCGCCTCCCACAAGCTCTCCATCCAGACCAAGTTCGTTTCCAGGGAGGGATAGGGGCCGCGATGAAGACCAGGGACCTGAAGGACCTCGCCGTCGAGGAGCTTCGGCACAAGGAAGCGGAGATCCTGGACGAGATCTTCCGCCTCAGGATGAAGCGCACGGCCTCGGCCCTCGACAACCGGATGCTGATCCGGAGCCGCCGCCGCGACCTCGCGCGCGTCAAGACGTTCCTCCGCCAGAAGGCGGAAGGGAAGGGGAAGTGAGATGGAGCCGGAAGCCATGACGAAGGACCGGGGGATCCGCAAGACCAAGATCGGCACCGTGATGAGCGACAGGATGGACAAGACGGTCGTCGTCCGCGTGGAGCGCGTGGTGCCGCATCCCGTGTACAAGAAATACACGAAGCGCCGGACGACCTACAAGGCGCACGACGAGAAGAACGAGTTCAGGATCGGCGACCGCGTCGAGATCGTGGAGACGCGGCCCGTGAGCAAGGAAAAAAGGTGGCGGGTCCTGCGGCTGATCGAGAGGCCGGCGGTCCGTTAACATTCCCAGCGGGGAGCGCACGCCATGATCCAGATGCAGACGATGCTGGATGCCGCCGACAACTCGGGCGCGAAGCGCCTCTGTTGCATCAAGGTCCTCGGGGGCAGCAAGCGGAGATACGCGGGCGTCGGCGACATCATCGTCGTCAGCGTCAAGGAGGCGATCCCCCACGGAAAGGTCAAGAAGGGGGACGTCTACAAGGCCGTGGTGGTGAGGACGACCAAGGAGGTCGGCCGCACCGACGGAAGCTACCTGCGGTTCGACCAGAATTCCGCGGTTCTCATCAACCCGCAGGGCGAGCCGATCGGGACCCGCATCTTCGGGCCCGTGGCGCGCGAACTTCGCGCGAAGAAGTTCATGAAGATCATCTCGCTGGCTCCGGAAGTGCTTTAAGGGGGAGAGGGCGCAATGGCGGACAGGGCGACGCTGCACATCAGGAAGAACGACAGCGTGAAGGTCATGGCCGGCAAGGAGAAGGGGAAGGTCGGCCGCGTCCTGAAGGTGGACCGGGAGAAGGGGCGGATCACCGTGGAGAAGATCAACATGGTGAAGCGCCACGCCAAGCCGGGCAAGACGAACCCCCAGGGCGGAATCATCGAGAAGGAAGCGGCGCTGGCCTACTCGAACGTCCTCATCATGTGCGACAAGTGCAACAAGCCGACGCGGATCGCCGTGACCGTCGAGGAATCCGGCGGGCGGCGCCGCACCTGCAAGCGGTGCGGGGACACGCTCGAGGCGAAGAAAAAATAGCGGGAGTCCGCCCGCGGGCGGACCGGGGTGAAAGGACATGGCCAGACTGCTCGACCACTACAAGACGGATGTCGTCCCGAAGCTGAAGGAGAAGTTCGGCTACCGGAACCCGATGCAGGTTCCGAAGGTCGACAAGGTCATCATCAACATGGGGCTCGGCGAGGCCATCGAGAACATCAAGATCCTCGATTCGGCGTCCGAGGAGATCGGCCTCATCTCGGGGCAGAAGCCCGTGATCACGAAGGCGCGCAAGAGCATCTCGAACTTCAAGCTCCGGGCGGGCGTCCCCATCGGGGTCAAGGTGACCCTCCGGCGGGACCGGATGTACCACTTCCTCGACAAGCTGATGGGCGTGGCCCTCCCGCGCGTGCGCGACTTCAAGGGCGTGTCCCCGAAGGGGTTCGACGGGCGCGGAAACTTCACGCTGGGCGTCAAGGAGCAGATCATCTTCCCGGAGATCAACTACGACAAGATCGACAAGATCAAGGGAATGAACATCACGATCGTCACGACGGCCCGCACGGACGAGGAGGGGCTGGAGCTTCTCCGTCTGCTCGGGATGCCGTTCCGGGCGTAAAAGGCAAAGGACAGGAGGAGGGGAGTTGGCCAAGAAATCGATCATCGCCAAGTCGCAACGGGCGCCGAAGTTCGCCGTCCGCAAGTACAACCGCTGTCCGCGCTGCGGAAGGCCGCGGGCCTTTTACCGCAAATTCCGGCTCTGCAGGATCTGCCTCCGGGATCTCGCGCACAGGGGCGAGCTTCCCGGCGTGATCAAGGCGAGCTGGTAGGAGAGGGCGATGTCCATCAACGATCACGTTTCGAATCTGCTGGCGAGGGTGCGCAACGCGCAGACGGCGCGTTTCGACCAGGTCGAAATCCCCTCCACGAGGCTGTCGGAGAACATCGCGGCCATCCTCAAGGAGGAAGGGTTCATCAGGAGCTTCCGGGTCCTCCCGGATCCGAAGCAGCCGGTCCTGCGGATCCTGCTGAAGGCGGACCCCGGGGCGGGCTACGCGATCAAGGGGATGCGGCGCATGAGCCGCCCCGGCCGGCGCGTCTATGTCGGCAAGGACGACATCCCCGTCGTGAAGAGCGGCTTCGGGATCGCCATCCTGTCCACATCGAAGGGCGTGATGACCGGGGAGAAGGCCAAGAAGATGGCGATCGGCGGGGAGCTTCTGTGCCAGGTGTGGTGAGCGCGCTCTCCGCGCGGACGCGGGAGGTATAGGAGATGTCGCGAATCGGCAAGATGCCGGTGGCCATTCCGGCCGGCGTGAAGGTGACGGTCGCCGACGGACGGGTGTCCGTGACGGGGAAGAAGGGGAGCCTGAGCCGCGCCATCCACCGGAAGGTGGCGGTGGAGGTGAAGGGGGACAAGGCCGTCGTGTCCCTCAAGGACGGCGGAACGGGAGGCGGGAACCTGTTCGGGCTGTACCGCACGCTCGTCGCGAACATGGTGAAGGGAGTCTCCGAGGGCTTCACGAAGACCCTGGAGATCGTCGGCGTCGGGTACAAGGCCGAGGTCAAGAAGGGCGCGATCCAGCTGGCCCTGGGGTATTCCCACCCGGTCCTCTTCCCGCTGCCCGAAGGGATCAGCGCCGAGGTGGAGGCGAACACGGTCATCAAGGTCGCCGGGGCGGACAAGGAGCTGGTCGGGATGACCGCCGCCCGGATCCGGTCGCTGCGCAGTCCCGACGTCTACAAGCAGAAGGGGATCCGGTACCGGGGCGAGCGTCTCCTGAAGAAGGTGGGCAAGGCGGCCGGCAAGTAGGGGCGGGACGTAAGGGACCGGGAAACCACAGGACGGAGTCCGATCGAGCCATGAGCCAGAATATTCGAGAAGAGGCACGGCAGAAGCGCAAGTCGAGAATCCGGAAGAGGATCTTCGGGACGGAGCAGCGGCCGAGGCTGTCCGTCTTCCGCAGCGCCAAGCACATCTATGCCCAGATCGTCGTCGACTCGACCGGGTCGACGATCCTGGCCGCGTCGTCGCTCAGCCCCGAGATCAGGGAAGCCATCGGGGAGCTGAAGAAGAGCGAGGCGGCGAAGAAGGTCGGAGAGCTGCTCGGCAGGAAGGCGGCCGAGAAGAACATCCGGAAGGTCGTCTTCGACCGGAACGGTTTCCTGTACCATGGCCGGATCAAGGCGCTGGCCGAGGGCGCCCGCGAATCCGGCCTGGAATTCTGACGCCATCAAACGGGCAAGGACGGGGAGGACGGTTTGAAGAAGGTCAATCCTGAGGGTCTGGAGCTCAAGGACCGTGTGGTTCACATCAGCCGCGTCGCCAAGGTCGTCAAGGGCGGCCGGAGGTTCTCCTTCAGCGCGGTGGTCGTCGTGGGGGACGGGAACGGGCACGTGGGGACCGGGCTCGGCAAGGCGAACGAGGTCCCGGATGCCATCCGGAAGGCCGTCCAGAACGCCAAGCGCGGCCTGATCGAGGTGCCTCTCGTCAACGGCACGATCCCGTTCGAGGTGATCGGCGAGTTCGGCGCGAGCCGGGTCGTCATCCGCCCGGCCTCGCCCGGAACCGGGGTCATCGCCGGAAGCGGCGTGCGCGCGGTCATCGAGTCCGCGGGGATCTCGAACATCCTCACGAAGTCGCTCGGGAGCAACAACCCGCACAACGTCGTCAAGGCGGCGATCGAGGGGCTCGCCCAGCTGAGGACCCCCGACCAGATCTCCGGCGCGCGGAAGCAGAAGGACGAGGAGGCGTCGGCATGAGCGGGATGCTGCGGATCACCCTGACGCGGGGCCTGAGCGGCCGCAACGAATACACGCGGAAGGTCGTCCGGGGCCTCGGCCTCACGCGGCTTCACCGGCCGGTCATCCTCAAGGACACGCCGGAAATCCGCGGGATGATCGCGAAGGTCAAGTTCCTCCTCAACGTGGAAGAGACGGGAGACGCGAAATGAAGCTGAACGAGCTTTCCCCGGCGAGGGGAGCGACGACCGCCCGGAAGCGCGTCGGCCGCGGGAAGGGGTCGGGACTCGGGCGGACCGCGGGACGCGGCGAGAAGGGTCTGCGCGCCCGCAGCGGCGGCGGCACGAAGCCGGGGTACGAGGGCGGCCAGATGCCGCTCCAGCGGCGCATCCCGAAGCGGGGATTCGTCAACGCGTTCCGGAAGGAGTACGCCATCGTCCACGTGAGGGACCTGAACCGGTTCGAGCCGGGCGCGGTGGTCGACGTCGCGGCGCTGACGGACGCCGGTCTCGTGAAGAACGTCCGCGACGGCGTCAAGCTGCTGGCGGACGGCGAGCTGACCCGTCCGGTGACGATCAGGGTCGACAAGGCCAGCCAGGCCGCTTCGCGGAAGGTGGCCAAGGCCGGCGGAACCGTGGAGGTCGCGCCGACTTGCTGACCGGATTCCAGAACATCACGCGGGTTCCGGAGCTCAAGAAGCGTCTCCTCGTGACCGCGCTGCTGCTGACGGTCTACCGCATCGGGGTCTATATCCCGACGCCCGGCATCGATACGGCGGCGCTGCAGGCCCTCTTCGCTCAGCAGACCGGGACGCTGTTCGGCCTGATCGACATGTTTTCCGGCGGAGCCGTGAGCCGGTTTTCGATCTTCACCCTCGGGATCATGCCGTACATCAGCGCGTCGATCATCCTCCAGCTCCTGACCGTCGTGATCCCGCAGCTCGAGAAGCTGTCCAAGGAGGGGGAGCTCGGGCGGCGCAAGATCACCCAGTACACCCGGTACGGCACCATCGTCCTGTCGGTCGTCCAGGGGATGGGGATCGCCGTCGGGCTGGAGGGGGTGGCGGGCGGCGGCGGCACCTCGGTCGTCTACAACGCGGGATGGGCGTTCCGGTTCATGACGGTCATCACCCTGACCTCGGGGACCGCCTTCCTCATGTGGCTCGGCGAGCAGATCACGGAGCGGGGGATCGGAAACGGCATCTCGCTCATCATCTTCGCCGGGATCGTCGCCCGGTTCCCCAGCGGCCTCGTCCGCACCTTCACGCTCATCCGGACGGGCGAGATGAACCTCTTCACGGGGTTGTTCATCCTGGTCGTCATGGTCCTCGTGGTCGGGGTCATCATCTACTTCGAGCGCGCCCACCGGCGGATCCCCGTCCAGTATGCCCGCCGGATCGTCGGCCGCCGCGTCTACGGCGGGCAGAGCACCCACCTTCCCCTCAAGGTGAACACGGCGGGGGTCATCCCGCCGATCTTCGCATCGTCGATCCTGCTCTTCCCGGCCACGCTCGCCAGCTTCATCAAGCATCCGGTCACCAAGACGATCTCGGACGCGCTCGCGCCGGGGAACCTGTCGTACGAGCTGCTCTACGTCGCGTTCATCATCTTCTTCTGCTACTTCTACACGGCGGTGACCTTCAACCCCGTCGACGTGGCGGACAACATGAAGAAGTACGGCGGCTTCGTGCCCGGCATCCGGCCCGGCAAGAAGACGGCCGAGTACATCGACCGCATCCTGATCCGCATCACGCTGGGAGGCGCGTTGTACGTGTCCGTCATCTGCGTCCTGCCGAGCATCCTGATCTCGCGCTTCAACGTCCCGTTCTACTTCGGGGGAACCGGACTGCTGATCGTGGTCGGCGTGGCGATGGACACGATCCAGCAGATCGAAACGCACCTGATCACGCGGCACTACGAGGGCTTCCTCAAGAAGGGCCAGATCAAGGGAAGGAGGATGTAGCCGATGCTTGGGATCATCCTTTTGGGCGCGCCGGGAGCGGGGAAGGGAACGCAGGCCAAGAAGATCTCCGCCGCCTTCGCCATTCCGCAGATCTCGACCGGCGACATGCTGCGCGAAGCCGTGAAAAACGGGACCGAGATGGGCCGCAGGGCGAAGGGATTCATGGACGCCGGCGGGCTCGTCCCGGACGAGGTCGTGATCGGGATCGTCAAGGATCGGCTGAAGGCGAAGGATTGCGACAAGGGATTCATCCTCGACGGCTTTCCGAGGACCATCCCCCAGGCGCAGGCGCTCGACCGGGTGGTCAAGGAGCTCGCGAAGGAGATCCGGGTCGTCCTGTCGCTCGAGGTCGACGAAAAGGAGCTGCTCGAAAGGCTGACAGGGCGGCGGACGTGCACCGCGTGCGGCGCGATGTACCACATCCGGTTCAACGCCCCCAAGGCCGACGGGAAGTGCGACAAGTGCGGGACCGCGCTCATCCAGCGGGACGACGACAAGGAAGAGACGATCAAGGCGCGCCTGGTCAACTACCGGAAGTCCACGGAGCCGCTTCTCGACTATTACAAGGGAACGGGGAAGATCAAGGCCGTCAAGGCGACGGGGGAAATCGACGCGATCTACGGCAACATCGCCGCGATCCTCCGTTAATCGCGGGAAGATGATCATCATCAAGTCGCCTCAGGAGATCGAGGCGATGCGGCGCGCCGGCGCCGTCGTCGGGCGGTTCTTTGAAGAGGTGAGGGGGCGCATCAGGGCCGGGGTGACGACCGGGGATCTCGAGGCGTTCGCCGAGGAGTACGTGGCGCGGCAGGGGGTCAAGGGGGCGTTCAAGGGGTACATGGGGTACCCGGCCAACCTGTGCACGTCGATCAACGAGGAGGTCGTTCACGGCATCCCGTCCGGGAGCCGGGCGCTGCGGGACGGGGACATCGTGAGCATCGATTTCGGCGTCGTGCGGGACGGCTATTTCGGCGATGCGGCAAAAACCTACGCGGTCGGAAAAGTCCCGGCGGTCGCCGCGAGGCTGATGCGGACCACGGAGCTCTCCCTGGAGAAGGCGATCGAGGCGTCC
>JBLNEU010000201.1:0-5694 GCA_050263015.1 Deltaproteobacteria bacterium
CGATGTCGAGTAGACGGTCGCGATCGACCCACCCCTCGCGCTCGGGCACGGTCGGCTCGCAATGCCTGGCCGACAGCGGCCGCACCACCAGGCCGGCGGTCCCGCTGTGCTTCTCGATGAGGCGCATCGCGTCGCCGCGCTGGGACATCGGGCGCTGCCCGAGGACCTCGCCGGTCACGATGAACGACGCCCCGATCTCCTCCATGTATTCCTTCGCCTTCCGGAGCGTGAAGATCCTGCAGTCGATGCACGGGTTCATCCCCGCGCCGCGGCCGTGCCGGGGGTTGCGGACGAGCTCGACGTACTCGCTCCCCTTGGAGACGGTCCGGATCGGGACCCCCATCCTGTCGGCCACGATCCGCGCCTGCGAGTGGCAGCCGCCATGCGCCCGTCCGGCCTCGCCCGATTTTCCCGCCCCCCGGCTGCAGGTGCAGAACGGGGACGTGAAATGGAGGGCGAACAGCTCGATCCCCTGGTCGGCCATCATCCTCGCGGCGAGGGTGCTGTCGAGGCCGCCGGACAGGAGCATCACCGCGCGTTTCGGTTCGGGCCGGGGTCTTTCGGTCATACGGCGCAGCTCCGTTCGATCTCGTATTCGGACGACCGCAGGGGAAGGCGGATCCGCGGCGCCGCTCCGCAGGACGGGCAGTCCGGGTTCCTCGGAACCGACAGGGTCGACGCCGACCCGGAGAGGGTGTCGAGCGAGAGCAGCCTCCCGCACAGCGGCTCGCCCGCGCCCGTGATCAGCTTGATCGCCTCGGTCGCCTGCCACGATCCGAGGACGCCGGCGGCCGCCCCGACGATCCCCGATTCCGAACAGGTCGGCGCGTCGCGTCGCGGGGGGATCTCGGGAATCAGGCACCTCAGGCACGGACCCTTCCCGGGGACGACGGTCATGATCTGTCCGCCGAAACGCAGGACGCCCGCGTGCACGAGCGGGACGCCGGTGAGCACCGAGGCGTCGCTGCACAGGTATTTCGTCGGGAAATTGTCGCTTCCGTCGACGACGACCGCGTATCGGCGGAACAGCTCCGGCGCGTTTTCCGCGGAAAGCGCGCCCGCGTGGGCCTCGATCTCGAGGTCCGGGCGGATCGCACGGAGCGCCTCCGACGCGGAGTCGACCTTGCGGGCGCCGACGGAACGCTCCGCGTGGACGATCTGGCGGTTCAGGTTGGACAGGTCCACCCGGTCGCCGTCGACGACGCCGATCCGCCCGATCCCCGCCGCCGCAAGGTAGAGCAGGGCGGGCGAACCCAGCCCCCCCGCCCCGACGACGAGGGCGGATGCCGCGAAAAGCTTTTCCTGCCCCGCGGGGCCGATTTCCCTCACCAGGATGTTCCGGCTGTAGCGCAGGGCGTTCCGATCGGTCCACTCCATCGCGTCATTATACCTCAACCCGCATTTCTCCCCAGGCTTCTGCTGCGGCGGCGGATACCTCCCGACGAACCCTGGTGAGAAATGCGGGTTCGAAATCCGGGGCGCTGCTGGTAGCATAGGGGAAACGAGATCCGTTCACGCAGGGAGGGGCCGTGCCGATCGACGTCGCGCCATACCGGGAATCCGAGTTTCCCGTCACCGGGAGGCTCATCTACCTGAACCACGCGGGGGTGTCCCCGATCCCGTCGCGATCCGCCGCGGCGGGGATCCGGATGCTCTCGACGTTCCGGGACGAGGGGGCGTTCAAGCTCCGGTGGTGGCTCGAACTCTCGGAGGAGGCGCGCGGCCGCTTCGCCCGCCTGGTCGGCGCGTCTCCCGAGGAGGTCGCCTTCGTCAAGAGCACGTCGGAAGGCCTCTCCTTCGTCGCCGCCGGCTTCCCGTGGAAGGAGGGCGACAACCTCGTCACCGCCAACGTCGAGTTCCCGTCCAACATCTACCCCTGGATGCGCCTGTCGCGGCACGGCGTCGAGGTCCGGATGGTGCAGGCGAAGGACGGGCGCGTGAGAAAGGAGGACGTCTTCGCGGCGTGCGACGGAAAGACCCGGCTCATCGCCCTGTCGTCCGTCGAGTTCGCCAACGGCTACAGGAACGACCTCCCGGGGATCGGGGAATATTGCCAGAAGAAGGGGATCTTCTTCTGCGTGGACGGGATCCAGAGCGTCGGCGTCATCCCGATGGACGTCAAGGCGTTCGGGATCGACGCGCTCTCGGCCGACGGCCACAAGTGGATGCTCGCGCCCGAGGGGATCGGCGGATTCTACATCTCGAAGGACGTGATGGAGATGGTGGAGCCGGTGATCCTCGGGTGGCACTCGGTGCGCAACCGGTTCGACTTCGACAACTACGAATTCAACCTGTCCCCGGACGCGCGCAGTTTCGAGCCCGGCAGCATCAACACGGTCGGGATCGCCGCCTTCGGGGCGTCGCTCGACCTGCTCCTCTCGGTCGGGGTCGACAAGATCTGGGAGCGGGTGCGCCGGCTGACGGAGGGGGCGATCGAGGCGGCGATGCGGGCCGGGTACGAGATCGTGACGCCCCGCCACCCGGAGGAGCGTTCCGGCATCGTCACGTTCCGGATTCCGGGCGCCGACCCCGGGGCGCTCTGGAAGCGGCTCATGTCCCGCAACGTCGTCTGCTCCCCGCGCTCGGGCGGAATCCGCATCTCCCCCCACTTCTACAACACGCCGGAGGAGATCGGCCGCTTCTTCGAGATCGTCAAGGAGGAGACGGCGGAGGGGAAAGTTCAGGAACGTCCCTGAGCTCTTCCCGGCCCGTTTTCGAGGGCGATGAGTGCGGCGCCGAGGGCCCCCGTCGTCTGCGGGTCGTCGGGGACGAGGAGGGAGAGGCCGAACCGGTCCTCGAGGGCCTTGCGGGCCCCCGGGTTTTTCGCGACACCCCCCGTCATCACCGCGGGCAGGCCCATGCCGACCCGCTCGGCGAGGGCGGCGATCGTGTCCGCGACCGCCGCGTGGATTCCCCGGGCAATGTCCTCGGGGGCGGCCCCGCCGGCGATGAGGGAGATCACCTCCGACTCGGCGAAGACCGTGCACATGGAGCTCACGGCGAGCGCCGTCTTCGACAGGAGCGACCGGGGCCCCATCTCCTCGAGGTCCATCTCGAGCGCCCGGGCCATCACTTCGAGGAACCTCCCGGTGCCGGCGGCGCACTTGTCGTTCATGGCGAAGTCGATCACCTTTCCCCCGGGCGAGAGGCGGATGACCTTGCTGTCCTGGCCCCCGATGTCGAGCACCGTGCGCGCCTCGGGGAACAGGTGCCGCGCCCCGCGGGCGTGGCAGGTGATCTCCGTCACCCGGAGCCCCGCCGACGCGACGCTCTCCCGCCCGTACCCCGTGGCGACGGCGAAGGCGACGTCGCCCTCGGTCCCGCCGGCCTGCCGGAGGGCGCGCCCGAGCGCTTCCGCGCACGCCTTCCGCGTCGAGGCGCCCGTGGCGACGACGGCCGACCCGGCGACGCGGCCGGGCCGATCGAGGATCACGACGTCGGTGGAGAGGGAGCCGATGTCGATCCCGGCGAAGAGGACCCCGCGGCGCGTCACACGGTCTCCAGGAGGTACGAGCGCGTTCCGAGCCCCATCTCTTCCCCGTGAGCGAGCTGGATCGTCCAGTCGACGGCCGGGTGGGTGGCGCGGAACGGGTCCTTTCCGGCGGCCCCGACGACGAGATCGGCGCACGCCTGGTCGAGAGCGACCGGGTCTCCGGACGCGAGGATTCCCACGTCGGGGGCGATCGGCCGGTCGTTGCTTCCGTAACAGTCGCAGAAAGGGGAGACCTGCATCACGAAGGAGACGAAGAGGCACTTCTCCTTCTTTCCGCGCAGCGCCCCCGCGGCGTGCTCCACCATCTTCATCTGGACCGCCGGGGCGGCCTCGTCCCAGTTCACGTTCACCGTGTGTTCGGGGCAGACGACGATGCAGTCGGCGCACCCGATGCACGCCTTCGGGTCGATGAGCGCCTTGCCCGAGACGACGCCGATGGCTCCCGAGGGGCAGTGGACGACGCACGTCCCGCACCCCGTGCAGCCGTCCGCGTCGACGGTCGGCGCGACCGTGGAGTGCTGGACGAGCTTGCCGGCCCGCGAGGCGCACCCCATGCCGAGGTTCTTGAGGACGCCGCCGAAACCGGACAGCTCGTGGCCCTTGAAGTGCGTGACCGCGACGAGGGCGTCCGCGTTGACGATCTCGGCGCCGATCGACACGTCCTCGAGGATCCGGCCCCGCACGGGTACCTTGACCGCGCTCTCGCCGCGCAGGCCGTCGGCGATGACGAGGGGGGCGCCGACGACCGCGATGGCGAAACCGTTCTCGACCGCCGTGCGGAGGTGGTCCGCCGCGTTGCACCGTCCCCCGACGTAGAGGGTGTTCGTGTCGGTCAGGAAGGCCTTTCCGCCCGCCGCCGCGATCTCCTCGACGACGCGGCGCACGAAGACGGGGCGGACGAACGACGCGTTCCCCTTCTCGCCGAAATGCAGCTTGACGGCCGTCAGGTCGCCCGGCGCGATCCGGGCGGACAGCCCGGCGGCGCGCAGGATCTCCCCGGTCTTGTCGATCAGGCTTCGCCCCGGGCGGGCGGACAGGTCGGCGAACCAGACTGTCGACTGCATACGGGTCCTCGTTGACACGGATGACGGTTAACGGATATAATACAGCATTTGACACGACCAACGACACTTCCCGCGTTCCGCGCTCTCCTCGGAGGATCCGTCCTATGAGCTTCAAGGTGGGGGACATGGCTGTGTACCCGGCGCACGGCGTCGGCGTCATCCAGGCAATCGAGACCAAGACGATTTCCGGGGACAGGAAGGCGTTCTTCTACGTCCTCCGCATTCTCGACACGGGCGTCACGATCATGATCCCGACGGCCAACGTCGACCAGGTCGGTCTGCGCCGCGTGATGGACGCGAAGGCGGTCACCTCGATCTACAAGATCCTCAAGAGCCGGGACGAGGGGATCGAGCCGCAGCCGTGGAACCGGCGCTACCGGCAGTACATGGACAAGCTCAAGTCCGGCTCGCCTTTCGAGATCGCGGAGGTTTTGAGGAATCTCCTCCTCCTGAAGGGCGAGAAGGTCCTCTCCTTCGGCGAGCGGAAGATGCTCGATACGGCCCGAACCCTCCTGGTGAAGGAGATCTCCCTCGCCCGCTCCGTCTCCGAGGAGGCCGTCGAGGCGGACCTGCGGCGCTTCCTCAACCTCTGATCCCCCCGGCGTGCCCGAAGTCGTCGCGATCATCGTCGCCGGCGGGACGGGGACACGGATGGGCGGGGCCGTTCCGAAGCAGTTCCTCGCCCTCGGCGGGCGCACCATCCTCGACCGGACCCTGTCGTCCTTTGCCGGCTGCGCCCGCGTCGACGGGATCGTCATCGCCCTTCCACCGTCGTCGCCCGACGAGATCAAGGCCTCCTACCGCGCCGTGACCAAGGTGCTCGCCGTCGTCGACGGGGGGCCCGAGCGTTCGGATTCCGTCCGGAATGCGCTCGCGGCCGTCCCGCCCGACGCGGAGATCGTCCTCGTCCACGACGCCGTGCGGCCGTTCGCGTCGGAGGGGCTCATCGCCCGGTGCGCCGACCTCGCCCGGGAGCACGGGGCGGTCGTGCCGGTGGTGCCGGTCCGCGACACGGTCAAGGAGTGGGACCGCGCGGGCAAGACCCTCGTCACCCGCGACCGCTCCGGGCTGATGCGCGCGCAGACGCCGCAGGCGTTCCGCGCGGAGGTCCTCCGTGACGCGTACGGCAGGGCGGGG
>JBLNEU010000202.1:0-2547 GCA_050263015.1 Deltaproteobacteria bacterium
GACGCGGCGTTCTCCGAGAAGAGCTTGAAGCCGCATTGCGTATCCCGGAATCGACCGTCGAAAAGCGCCCGGACGACCAGGTTGAAGCTCTTCCCCAGCGTTTCGCGGAAGAGGGATTGGCGGAGCTCGATCCGCGCATCGGCGTGGGCCCGGGAGCCGATCACGAGGTCGTACCCCCGCTCTCCCCAGGCGTAGAGCTTCTCGAGTTCCTCGATGGGCGTGGAGAGGTCGGCGTCGCAGACCAGGCGGAAACTCTTGGTCGCCGCGCGCATGCCAAGTCGGACGCAATACCCCTTGCCGCGATGGGAGCCGGCCTGCACCAGCCGGATCGCGCCATCCGCGGAGGCGCATTCGCGCGCGACCGCCGCCGTCCTGTCTTCGCTTCCGTCGTCGACGACGACGATTTCATGGTCCCAGGCTTCGGAGAGGTGGCACGTGACCGACCGCAGCGTCGATCCCAGACGCCTCTCCTCGTTGAACACGGGGATAATGATCGAAACCGGCTTCCGCGGCTGCATATCGACGAACATCATGCTTGAAGGCGCATGCGTTGGGAAGCCCGAAATGACGCGCGAAATCGCCGCCACGCGAGCCGTCGAGCCGCGCACCTCGAGAAACTATCTCTTGAGATTGCGCGGCGCGGCGCCTTACGATTTCAACTGGGACGCGCCGTGACGCGACCGTTGGCAGGAACGATGAACAGACGAGTTCTATTGTTGTCCCCCACGATGCTTCCCGAAGAAAGGTACGGCGGCTTCGCCTCCGTCGGCTCCTTTCTCCCGCCTCTCGGGCTGCTGTATCTCGCGGCGGCGGTCGGCGACCGGTGTGTCGTCCGGATATTGGACGGTTCCGTGCGGCCCATGACGACGGATGACGTCGTTTCGGAGGTCCGGGAGTTCCGCCCGCACGTCGTCGGGATCACCGTCATGACCCCCACCCTGACCAGGGCCCTTTCGTTGTGCCGGGCCATCAAGAAGCACGATCCCGAGGTGACGACGGTATTGGGAGGACCTCACCCGTCTGCTCTCCCCGAGGAGACGGCCGCGGCCCCCGGGGTCGATTTCGTCGTCGTCGGGGAAGGCGAAAGGACATTCCCGGAACTTCTCGATGCGCTCGGAGACGCGGCACCCATCGATTCCGTCGACGGCCTCTGCTTTTTCCGGGAGGGGAAGATCGTTCGGACGCGGGCTCGAAAGCGGATCCGGGATCTGGACGCCGTTCCGTTCCCCGCGCGCCACCTGCTGGATCATACCCTCTACAAGCCATCCGCCGCCCACTATAGGAGCAAACCGGCCTTTTCCGTCATGTGCGGGCGAGGGTGCCCCTATCGCTGCACCTTCTGCTCCTGCTCGAAGGTCTTCCGCGACGGTGTCACCGTGCGAAGTCCGGAGGGGGTCGCGGAAGAGATCCGGCATCTCGTGGCGCGTTACGGCGCGCGGGAGATTCTGCTCTGGGACGACACGTTCGGTCTCTCGCGCGAATGGACGCTCAGGTTCTGCGAGCTGGTCCGGCCCCTGGGAATTTCGTGGTCCGCGTGGATGCGGTGCGACCTGGCGGACCGGGAACGGCTCAATGCGATGGCCCGCAGCGGCTGCTGGCACGTCTCCTACGGCGTCGAATCCGGAAACCAGGGCATCCTCGACGGAATACGGAAGGACCAGACGCTCGACCAGGTTCGACGGGCCTTCGCGTTGACCCGGGAAGCCGGCATGGAGGCACGGGGGACGTTCATCCTCGGCCTCCCGGGCGAAAACCGCGACACCCTTCGGGAGACGGTCGACTTCGCGATCGAGATCAAGGCCGACTACGCCCAGTTCCAGTTCCTGACGCCGTATCCCGGCACGGAGCTGTGGGAATCGGTTCCGGACCACGGCCGTTTTCTCACCGGAGATCTGTCGAAATACACCATCTGGTTTCCGGTTTACGTCCCGAAAGGTTTGACCCGCGAAGATCTTGAAACCGCGCTGCGGACAGCATACAGAAGGTTCTACCTGTCCCCGTCCTATCTCCTGCGGCGCCTGGCACGGATTCGCACCCTTGAAGACCTGGAACGCAACCTGTCGGGTCTCAAGGCCCTCTGCGGACTTCTCGCGGCGGATGTTCCCGCCGTGCGAAGACACCCCTGCAGGGTGGCAAGGTAAGGACGGCATCGGGGATGGCGACGGCCTTTGACGCGGGATCGGCGACCCGGCGGAACGGGCGGGAAGCGGTCACGTATTCCCTCGTCCTCACCGCCGCCGTCCTGGCTGTCTTCTCGACGGTCCGGAATTACCCGTACCTGGGCCTCGACGACGACAGGATCCTGTTCGGCAACCCCGTCGTCGCAAACGGCCTGTCCGTCGACGGCATCTTCTGGGCTCTCCGAACGATGTCCCTGACCTATTGGCAGCCGATCCCGCTGATCTCGCACATGGCGGCCGTGAGCGCATTCGGCCTGGACCCGGGATGGCATCACCAGGTGAACCTCGCGCTCCACGCGATGAACACCCTCCTTCTCTTTTTCGCCATGCACGAAATGACGGGGCGGGCCCGGCGATCCGCCCTGGT
>JBLNEU010000203.1:0-2968 GCA_050263015.1 Deltaproteobacteria bacterium
GGCGTGGACGTCGACCTGAGACGAGACGACGTTGGACAAAAGCCCCGCGGACGCGTCGTAGACCGCGGCGGCAGTGTCGTCGCACGAGCTCTCGATCCCCAGGATGCGCACGGGGCCGGTCCTACCGCGGGAAGGGGGAATCGGGCGCGGCAGGCGCGCCGGGGCGAGGCGACGGCGACGGGGCCATCAGAGGATGTTCGCGGCGAGCTCGGCGAGCGGGGACCGCTCCCCCTTCGCGAGCATCACGTGGCCGGCGAGCGCCTCCCCCTTGAACTTCTCGACGATGCACGACAGCCCGTTGCTCGCGGAGTCGACGAAGGGGTTGTCGATCTGGTACGGGTCGCCGGTCAGGACGACCTTGCTGTTCTCCCCCGCCCTGGTGAGGATCGTCTTCACCTCGTGCGGGCAGAGGTTGTGCGCCTCGTCGATGATGATGTACTGGTTCGGGATCGACCGTCCCCGGATGTACGTGAGCGGCTCGATCTCCAGGATCCCGAGGTTGATGAGCTCCTGGTACCCCCGCAGCCCCTGGCGCTTTCGCCGGTTGTAGCCGAACAGGTACTCCACGTTGTCGAAGATCGGCTGCATCCACGGTTTCAGCTTCTCCTCGACGTCCCCCGGGAGGAAGCCGATGTCCTTCCCCATCGGGAAGACGGGGCGGGACACGAGGAGCCGCTGGTACGCCTCCTCGTCGGAGGTCTTGCGCAGCCCGGCGGCGATCGCGAGGAGCGTCTTCCCCGTCCCCGCCTTTCCCGCCAGCGTCACGAGCTTCACCGAGTCGTCGAGGAGGATGTCGAGGGCGAACTGCTGCTCCTTGTTGCGCGGCCGGATTCCCCAGACGTCGTCCTTGAACGCGGGGATCGGGCGGACCTTCTTTCGGGCGGCGTCGTACCTCCCGAGGGCCGACGCCTGCGTGCCGGCGTCCTTGAGGATCATGTACTCGTTGGGGTACGGGTCGGCATCCTGTGGAAGGATCCCGTCGCCCGCAGCGTAGTACGCGTCGATCCACGCCTTGTCGACCGCGACCTCGCGGAACCCCTGGTAGAGCTCCTCGATCTCCACGCGGTCGCTTTCGTAATCCTCGGCCCGCAGGCCCAGCGCGTCCGCCTTGATCCGCAGGTTCGTGTCCTTGGAAACGACGACGACGGGGGTGTCGTTGTCCCGGACCCGGACCCCGAGCGCCACGGCGAGGATCTGGTTGTCCTCGCGGTTTCCCGAAAGCTCGGCCGGCAGGAGCCGCGCGCCCTCCCCGTCGAAGGCGACGCGCAGAACCCCGCCGTGCTCGAGGGCGATCCCGTCGGCCAGGCTTCCCGTCTTCCGGATCCTGTCGATGAACTTGGACACCGTCCGGGCGTTGCGCCCGAGCATGTTGAGGTCTTTCTTGAAGTGGTCGAGCTCTTCGATGACGGTGATGGGGATGAAGACCCGGTTGTCCTGGAATTTGAAGATGGCCATCGGATCGTGCAAGAGGACGTTCGTGTCCAGCACGAAGTTCTTGATCATCCGGCCTCCGTCGGGGGCGGGGTCACTTCAGCTCGGCCAGCTTCTGACGGGCCTTCTCGGCCGCCGGGGACTTCGGGTACTTGGTCAGGATGAGCTCGAGGACGATCCGCGCGTTCTTCGTGTCCTTGAGCGCCTGGAAGGAAAGCCCCTGCTTGAACATCGCGTCCGGGGCCTTGTCCCCGCCGGGGAACCTGTCGATCACGTCCTGGAAGGCGAGGATCGCGCTCTCGTAGTCCTTCTCCGCGTAGAAGGTCTCTCCCTTCCAGTAGTGGACGTTCTGCATGAGCCGGTGGTCGGGGTACCTGGCGGCGAAGGCGGACAGGACCTCGCGGCCCCTGCGGCTCTCCCCGCCCTTGACGAGCCCGAGCGCGTAGTCGTACATCTCCTCGGGGCTTTTCCACTCGCCCGTCCCGGCCGCCGCGGACGGCGCCTGCGGGGGCGGCTGGGCCGCGGCGAGCCGCGCGACCCTCTCGTCGAGGGCCGCGACCCTCCGCTCGATCTCTTCGAGGCGGGCAAGCCGCGCCCGGACGTCCTGCAGCGCCTGCCCGAGCTCGGCCGTCGTCCCGTTGAGCTGGCTCACCTCTTTCTGCAGCGCCACCTTCGTCTCGTCGAGGCGGGTGGACGTGGCGAGGAGGTCCGACTTGACACGGTCCACGTCGGCCGACGCGTCCGCGACCGACTTGCGGAGCGCGGCCACCTCGTCCGACTCGATCCGCCCGGACGGCACGCCGGGACTCGCGGCGGCGGGGGGCGGGGCCGCGCGGACCGCCGCCACCTGCCGCTTGACGTCTTCCATCTCCTGCTGAAGGCGAACGAACGCCCCCGTGTCCGCCACGGCGCACCCGGCGGCGGCAGCGCCCAGGATCGCGAGGCAAAGGAGGACCGGAACCCGACGGCGCTTCATCGGACGACCCGCCGCCTATCGCAGCACGAAGTGGGCACGCCGGTTCTTCGCCCAGGCGTCCTCGGTGTGGCCGGGATCGAGCGGCTTCTCCTTGCCGTAGCTCACCGTCGACAGCGCCGCGGCATTGACGCCCAGGGATGCGAGGTACTTCTTGGCGCTCTCGGCGCGCCGCGCGCCCAGCGCCATGTTGTATTCGGCCGTCCCGCGCTCGTCGCAGTGCCCCTCGACCTGCACCTTCGCGCCGGAGTTCTTCTTCAGGTAGTCGGCCACCTTCGCGAGGGCCGGCTTCGCGTCTTCGCGGATGAACGACTTGTCGAAGTCGAAATAGATGTCTGCGAACTGGGACGCCTGCTCGGTCGTGGCGGCCACGCCCGCGGCCGCCTCGGCCGCGGCCGTCTGCGTCCCGGCCATGGACGACGGCGTCTCCTGCGCCTTCGGAACCTCGGGCTTCACCGGCTAGGAAACGATGGTCTCGGGCTTCGCGGACGGGGCCGCGGCCTCAGCCGCGGGCTTTCCCGCTTCCTCTCCCGACCGGACCACTTCCTTCTTCGCGCATCCCGT
>JBLNEU010000204.1:0-3299 GCA_050263015.1 Deltaproteobacteria bacterium
CAGGAGATCACGGACGTCGTCGTGACCGGCAATCCCACCGCATCGGGCGTCTACAAGGAAGGTGCTTCTGGAAACGCCGCCCTGTACGCCGAGTGGAAGGACACGAAGGGGCCGCGAACCCTCACCTACTCCTTCAAGGTTCTCCGCCGGGAGCGCGTGACGAAGGAGATCCCGGCGCAGGAACTTCCCTTCTTGAAGACCGAGTTCCGCAAGGAGCTCACCCCCACCCGCCTGGCGGACCTCAAAGGCCCGGAGAAGGAACTGGCGGAGAAGATCACCGCCGGCAAGAAGACAAACCGGGAGAAGGCGTTCGCTATCTACGATTGGACCGTGGAGAACATGTTCCGGGACCCGAACACAAAGGGGTGCGGCCTCGGCGAAGTGGATACGCTGATCCGGACGCTGGGCGGAAAGTGCGGGGACATCCACTCGGTCTACGTCGCCCTGGCGCGAGCCTCCGGCGTGCCGGCCCGGGAGGTGTTCGGGATTCGGCTTCCCTCCGGCAAGGAGGGAGACATGACGAAGGCCCAGCACTGCTGGGCGGAATGGTATTCCCCCGGGTACGGGTGGGTCGTGGTGGACCCCGCCGACGTCCGGAAGGCGATCCTGGAGAAGAAGATCTCCCTGGAGCAGGCCAAACCGTTGCGGGAATACTATTTCGGAGCGGTTGACGAGAGCCGGATCGCAGTCGGAACGGGGAGGGACCTGGTCCTCAACCCGCCCCAGGCCGGGGAGCCGCTCAACTACTTCATGTACCCCTATGCTGAAGCGGACGGCAAGGCACTGAACGAGGACCTGTACGGCTTCAACCTCGGGTATACGATCCGATTCAGGGAATTGTAAAACAACTGCCGCGCGTCGGGGCGGGTCCGCCCCCGGATCCGCCCCGGCAAAGGGCCGGGAGGAACATCCACATGGAAAAAGGCACCGTCTTCCTCGTTACGCGCAACGGCCTGGGGGAAGCCCCGGAGGATCTTCAGCGGATCCTGGCCGTGAACTTCTTCGGGATACTCGCGGATTCGGAACACTCTCCGGAAACCATCCTCTTCTACACCGATGGCGTCAAGCTGGCCTGCGAAGGGTCTGCAATCGTGGAAAGCCTTCGGGTCCTGGAGAAAAAGGGGACGCGGCTGATCCTGTGCCGCACGTGCCTTGACTACTTCGGGATCCTGGACCAGGTAGCGGTCGGGTCGGTCGGAAAAATGACCGACATCGTCGCCTCGCTGGAGGAGGCAACGAAGGTCGTAAGCGTCTGAAAGGAGAGTGCATGCTACCACAGGGACAGGTAACGTTCCGACCGACGTTCACTTCGGTTTCCGTTCCCGCCGATCCAGGTACTCGGCCAGCGTAATCAGACGGAAGGGGAGTAATGGGAGGCTCGATAAACGGAGAGTTCCCGGAAAGGAAAGAACAAGCCCGCGGGCAAGGTCAACCCCCATCCACGGGCTTGGAAAAGTGCTGGCTCCCTGGGCAGGACTCGAAGCGTCATCGCTGTCGTGCTGCCATCATGCCCACTGCCAACTGCGCCAATGCGGAATCCTTACCGGAGCTGCTCGGCAAGGCCGACAAGAATGCCCTCGGGGCCGCGTATGAAACAAAGCCGGTACATGTTCTCGTACCGGGCGACCTCGCCTACTAACTCAGCACCATGGGCGCGCAAGCGCGCGAGAACGTCGTCGAGGTCATCGATGGCGAACATGATGCGACGTATACCCAACGTGTTCGCTGGTGCGTTCTTCGGCTCAGCTCTGATTGCCGTCGGCGCGTGGAACTTGGTCAGCTCAACCCGACCGTGGCCGTCCGGGGTCCGCATCATCGCAATCTCGGCCCGAACGTTCTCGAGCCCAACGACAAGGTCCACCCAGGGTCCCTCCACTGGCATCTCGCCCTCCAGTTGCATGCCAAGTTCGACAAAGAATGCCTTCGCGGCATCAAGGTCATCGACCACGATGAGAACGTTGTCCATTCGCTTGAGCGTCATGTCGGGGGGTCATGCGGCTTTTTCAGCCAGATAATGAAGGATGACGCAGCCCGTCGAAAGGGAGCGTGCTTCAAGCAATTGAAGTCTTTTCGGATTGTGTCCGTCGCCGAAAAGAAGCATGCCGCGGCCATGGATGACCGGTGCGATCGCAATGCGAAACTCGTCGAAGAGTCCTTCGTTCATCAGGGTCCTTGAGAGGTTGGCGCTTCCGAAGACGAACATGTTTCCGCTGCCCTGCTGCTTGAGTCGAGCAACCTCCCCTGCCACGTTGTCCTTCACCAGTGTCGTATTGTTCCAGGTGGCCGTCTGAAGAGTGCGGGAACAGACCAGCTTCGGAAGCCTGTTCATGTCATCGGCTATCGCTCCCCGGGCCGTTGTCCAATAGGCAGCCATGCCTTCATAGGTCACGCGCCCAAACACAAGCATGTCCGCCGACCCCAACTGTTCCAGGGAGAATCGCTCAAGTTCCTCGCCCCAAACCTGCTCATGCCAAGGCAAGTCCCAGTTATTGACGCCTTCAAAATAACCATCAAGCGTGATGATATTCCACATGATCAGTTTTCTCATCGCGTGCCTCTATCTTGAAGCTGTCAGCGAATCTCCAGGCTAGCCTTCGCGCTTGAGTTTCTCGCGTCGCGCCAGCTCGGCAGGCGTTGGCTCCCGAGCGCCGCCGATGGTCGCCGACCTCACCTCGCCATCGCGCACATACGTCGCGGCAATGAGACCGTTCGGCGAGACGGCGATGTGCGTCAGCTTGAACGCGCGCGGCTCGCTGGTCTCGTTGAAGAGGCGCTTGCCCTTGCCCAGCAGGACGGGGAAGGTGAACGTGCGGATCTCGTCGACAAGGCCGCCGGCAAGCAGTGAATGCACAAGCTCGGTGCTGCCCTGTGTGACGAGGGCCGGGCCGTCTTCCTGTTTCAGCCGGGCGACATCCTTCGAAGCGTCACGCAGCGCGACTGAGCCTTTCCACGTCAGGTCCACGCCTTTGCGCGTCGCCACGTACTTGGTGGTCCGATTGAAGGTCTTGGCGATATCGTCGTAGGACCCGCCTTCTGCATAGGGCCAGTACGCGGCGAAGATGTCGTAGGTGCGCCGGCCGAGCAGCAGGTCGAACGGCTTGCCAAAAAGCTTGCCGATCTCCTCCCCGAACACGGGGTCAATGTCTGCGAACGGGGCCACCCAGCCGCCGAACCTGAACATGCCGGTGGGGTCTTCTTCCGGCCCGCCCGGGGCCTGCATCACGCCATCCATCGAAACCATCGCGCCGACGATCACTTTTCTCATGGGAGTTCTCCTTAAGCACATAAGATGCGGGGGT
>JBLNEU010000205.1:0-3761 GCA_050263015.1 Deltaproteobacteria bacterium
GATCTTTCCCCGGCACCCGGCGCACCGCCCGCCGAGGAGGGCGAAGCTCAGGAGGGGAACGTTTTCCCGGGCGCGGATCGGGCGGCCGCAGGCGGGACAGCGCGACCCCGGGCGCACGATCGACTCGCCCAGCGGCAGCCGGTGGATCACCACGTTCATGAAACTCCCGATGCAGGCGCCGACGCAGAACGCCGCCGCCGCCAGCACCGCCTGGGGGGCCGTCACGCGGACCACCCCGGGAATCCCTTTGCGGCAAGCAGCTCCGAGTAGAGCCGTTCCTGCGCCCGCACCATTTCGCGACGGTCGAATTCGCGGAGGAGCCGGTCCCGCTTGGCGAAGGGGTCGACGACCGCCTTCCCCGAAAGGAGGTCGGCGACGCGGGCGGCCAGGGCGGGCACGTCGCCCGGCCGCGCCAGAAACCCGTCCACCCCGTCGTCCACGATCTCGCGCGTCCCGTCCGCCGAGGTTGCCACCACGGGGACCCCGGCCAGCAGGGCCTGGGGGACGACCCGGGGGAGCCCCTCCCACAGCGACGTCAGCAGGAAGACGTCGAACGCCTTGAGAAGGTCGGGAACCTCCTCCCGCCAGCCGGTGAAGCGGAACCGCCCCGAGAGTGATGCGGCGGCGGCCGCCTGCTCGGCCGCGCCCCGCAGCTCCCCGTCGCCGACCATGGCGAAGTGGACCCCCGGGATCCCGCCCGCGACGCGGCGCGCGACCGCGACGAAATCCAGCGGCGCCTTCTGGGGCTTGAACGCCGCCACCGTTCCGACGACCGGGACCCCCTCCGGCACCCCCAGGATGCGCCGCCCCGTCTCGCGCGACCCGCCCAGGAACCGGTCGGTGTCGAAACCGCTCCGGATGACCCGGCACCGGTCGGCCGTGAAGATCCGCTCCGCGACGCCGGTCCGGACGTTCTCCCCGGAAACCGCGACGAAGGCGTCCGTGCAGCGGGCGGCGCGGCGCTCCAGGCCGACGTACAGGGCCCGGACCGGCGCGGCCTGGCCCTCGTGAAACCCGAAGCCGTGGATCGAGTGGACGATCGCGTCGGCGCCCGCCGCCCTCGCCGCGGCCCGTCCCAGGATCCCCGCCTTCGAGCTGTGGGTGTGCACCACGAGGGGCGCGCCCGCGGCGCGCCCCTTCTCGTCCCGGAAGATCGCCTTGAGCGCGCGCCAGGCGGAGATGTCGGAAAGGGGCCGCACCTCCCTCACGAGCGCGTCGACGCGCCGGAAAGCGCAGCCGGGGATCCGGCCGGCGGCGGCGGACAGGATCCCGCCGCGTCCCGCCACGAGGACCCGGTCGAACCTCTCCGGGTCCAGCGAATCCACCGTGTCGAGGGTGTTTTCCTGGGCGCCGCCCCATTCGAGCATCGTGATCACGTGGACCACGCGCGCCCTCGGCGGGCCGGGCCGTCGTGCCGCGGCTTCAGGCACGCGACCCCGCCCCGTCCGCGAATCGCATGGCGTCCCGGGCCGCCCGGATTCCGTCCGCCATCGATCTCTCCATCCCGTAATAGTCCCATGCCCCGTACCGCCCCGCCGGGAAGACCCCCCGGCGCCCGAACTCCCTCAGGAGGAGGGGAACCGCGCGGCGCCGCGCGCGGTCGAAGACGACGTACGCCGGGTCCAGGAGAACGGGACGCGCCTCCTCGACCCGGCTTCCGCGCCCGAGAACCCCCATGCGCCGCAGCCCAGCGACGGCCGCCCTCGTCTCGCGTCCCGCGTCGACGCGGGCGCCTCCGGGAAAGCTTTTCTCCGCGAAGACCGAAGCGCACCCGTCCGGGGCGGCGGCGGACGACACGTTGGACAGGAACCCGACGCGGAAGAACGGGTACGCGCGTTCCGGCACGTACACCCAGTGGCCGGGCGTCCGGGCGGGCGCGCGGACGCCGAGATTCACCGCGAGGACCTTCACCCAACGGAGCGCGGCCGCCGCCCGCCGCGGACCCGCCGGAAGGCCCGTCGAGCGCCGCGCCAGGTCCGGGAGGGGGATCGTCGAGACGACTGCCCGGTACGGCATGACCTTCCCGTCGCCGGTGCGGACGACGCGCCGTGCCAGGTCCAGCGCCAGGGCGTCGGTCCCGGTGCGGATCCGGTCGCGCACGGGCCTCGCCAGCGCGCGCGGGAGGGCGCCGATGCCGCCCCGCCGCGGATAGAGAAAGGAGGCGTTGTACCCCAGTCCCCGGCGCTCCTCGCCGCGCGCGCCGTCCAGGAGATCCTCGAAGCGCGGCACGGGGACGGACCAGCCGGTCCATTCGCGCGTCATCTCCCGGAGGGGCACGCGCCACATCTTCCGGTTGTAGGGGAAGAAGAAGGCCTCGCACATCTCGCGCCCGAACCGGCCCAGGAGCCAACCGGCGAGATCGTCCGCCTCGCGCCCGCCCCGGACGGCGTCCCGGATCCGCGCCGCGGCGAATCCCGCCAGGCACCGCGACACGAAGGCGGGGTCGTGGCCGCGAAGGTTGACCTGGAACGGGTACGGGGTGAGCCTTCCCCGGAGCAGGACGCGGGCATCCCGCGCCGTCTCCTTCCAGGAAACGCCCGGCAGGGCGAGAATCCAGTCCCGCATCGCCGGCTCCGCGGTGTGGAGAAAGTGGCCGCTCAGGTCGAAGGCGTAGTTGCCCGCGTCGATCGAGCGGCAGTGGCCGCCCGGCTCCTCCTCCCTCTCCAGGACGAGGAACTCCTCCCCCGCCCCGGCGAGGGTCCGCGCCGCCGCAAGACCCGCGATGCCGCCTCCGAGGACGATGATCATCCGCGAACCGCCTTCACAGCTTCATGTCGATGGCCTTGAGCCAGAGCGCGGCGACGAGAAACGCCGCGCCGATCCCGCCGTACCAGAACAGGGACATCCGGGGCTGGACGAACATCGCGCCGAGGCCGACGCCGGCCGACGCGGCGGCCGCGGCGCAGCTGGACACGACCGTCTGCCCGGTCGACAGCCCCCACTGACGCAGACGCAGGCTGAAGTGGTCGCGCTTGCCAGCGAAGATGGAGGCGCCCCGGCGGATTCTCAGGTACGAGATGAAGACGATCTCGAAGAGCGGAACCGCGAAGATCGCGAGCGCGGAGAGCCAGCCGAGGGGGTTGCGGAGCGTGTAGTCGGCGCCGAGCGCCAGCCCGCCGAGGAGGAAGCCGACGAACAGGGAACCGGCGTCCCCGAGGTAGATCTGCGCGGGCGCGCGGTTGAAGCGCAGGAAGCCCGCGAGCGCGCCGGCCAGGGACAGGCAGACGATGACGCCCATCCGGTTTCCCTGGAGGAAGAAGATGACCGAGAGCGCCGCCGCGGAAACGGACGCGACGCCGGCGGCCAGCCCGTCCATCACGTCGATCAGGTTGAAGCCGTTGGTGAGAAGGAGCATCCAGAGGAACGTCAGCCCCACGGCGACGACGGGGGGAAGGAACGCGACCCGGATCCGTATGCCCGACTTGAGCATGAGGAAGATCGCGATCACCTGGACGAGGAGCTTGATGCGCGGGGAGAGCCGCCCGATGTCGTCGATCAGCCCCAGGAGGACGACGAGGGTGGAGGCAAGCAGCAGCCCCATCAGGGTGTCGCTGAACTGGAGGAATACGGCGACGGGGATGACGACGGCGCCGAAGACGGCGAGGCCGCCCAGGTAGGGAACCGGCTCCCTCTGGGTCTTGAGCGCCCCGTCGGGACGGTCGAGGATCCCGAAGCGGCGCGCGGAATCGCGGAAGATCGGCGTGAGGTAGAGCGCCAGCAGCACCGAGACGGCGAACGACGCGGCGCCCGACGACAAGGCT
>JBLNEU010000206.1:0-6828 GCA_050263015.1 Deltaproteobacteria bacterium
CCCCCGGTAGGACGCGGACGCCCGCAGGTAGTAGGTGCCGGGCGGCTCTCTCGAGACGATCAGGTCCATCGTGAAGACGCCGTCGCCTGCCGCCTTGTCACCGTGGGTCCCGTCGTCGAACATGTAGAAGATGGCCTTGAGCGGCTTGCCGGACTCGTCGCACGTGAACAGGTTGACGCCGGTACGGATAAGGTCCGGATCCGGCGCCACCCGGACCGTGACACGCACGAGGGCGGGTTTTCCGGACGTAATGATCGCCGGATCGACGTTGATGCCGTCGATCGCCTGGAACGCGAGCGCCGCTCCGGCAAGGCCGGTCACGGCCATGCAGGCGACAAGGAGCGGATAGACCATCGCACGCGCCCGTACCAGAACGTCATGCCCCATAGGAGTGGCCGCCGAAACCAAGCTTTCGTGTGAAGGGCGTCGCCCGCCTTCACACGTGCGATTCTACGTCGATCTCGCGAGGCATTCCAAGGCAATTGTTGCGACCAAGGGCCGTCGTCCGGGCCTTCGGGGAGTTCCACTCGTTTCTCGAGGTCCCCAGGGCGTCGGCCTTTTGCCGCGCCGGGAGATCGTGGTATAAGAACGGAATCCCACCGTCCCGGAGTCGGCCGATGAAGAAATGGAAATGCGGCGTCTGCGGCTACATCCACACGGGCGACCAGCCGCCCGATACCTGCCCCATCTGCGGGGCGCCGAAGGAGAAGTTTTTCGAATTGAAATGACCCGGACCGGCGCGCGGAAGGCGGCGCGGGCGGCGGTCGTCACCGGGGGCGCCCGGCGCATCGGCGCGGCGATCGCCCGGAGGCTCGCCTTCGCGGGCTTCTCCGTCGTCGTCACCTACCGCGAGTCGCGGGCCGAGGCGGAGGCGCTGGCGGCGGAGACCGGCGGCAGGGCGTGCTTCCTGGACCTCGAGGCCCCGCGCGGCCTGTCCCGCCTCGCCGGGATCGTCGAAACGGCGTACGGGCGACTCGATCTACTCGTCCACAACGCCGCGGTCTTTCCCCGCACCCCGCTGGGCTCCGTGACCGACCGCGACTGGGACCGGATCTTCGCGGTCAACGTGCGCGGCCCGTTCCTCCTCACGCAGCGACTCCTGCCACTGCTGCGCGCTCCGCGCCGCGGCGGCGCTGTTGTCTTCCTCGGGGACGCGGGGGCGGAGCGCCTTTGGCCCGCGTACCTCCCGTACTGCCTCTCCAAGCTTGCCCTCGAGGCGCAGGCCCGGGCGTGGCGGACGCTACTTTCCCCGCGCGTCCGGGTCGGGATCGTGAGGCCGGGACTCGCGCTGATTCCCCCCGGGTTTCCCGAGGAGGCGTGGTCGCGCCTGCGCTCCAAGAGCGGCCGCCCGGGCCTCGATTCGCCCGCAAAAGTGGCGGGGGCCGTCTTGCGGTTCGCGCTACGCGGAAGATATAATTAGCTTTTCCGTTCCGAAGAACCCCGGAAGGAGAGCGTGATGCAAAAGTGGCGCTGCATCGTGTGCAACTACGTATACGATCCGGCCGTGGGCGACCCGGACAACGGCGTGGAGCCGGGAACGCCGTTCGAGAGCATCCCGGACGACTGGGTCTGCCCCCTCTGCGGGGCGGGCAAGGACGAATTCGAGAAGGAAGGGTAGAGGGAGACGACACGCCATGGCAACCGTGACGCTTGCGCCTGACGTCCACTGGGTGGGGGTCAAGGACCCCGGCCTGACGGTCTTCGACATCGTCATCCCGACCGAATTCGGGACAACGTACAACGCATACCTGGTCAAGGGAGCCGAAAAGACGGCCCTCATCGACTGCGTGAAGCGGCCCTTCGCGGAGGAGCTCTTCCGGAACGTCGCCGCGCACGTCCCGGTCGAGAAGCTCGATTACGTGATCGTCAACCATTCCGAGCCGGACCACGCCGGCGCGCTCGTCGACCTTCTCGCCCGGAACCCCGGCGTCACGGTCCTTCTGTCGCGCTCGGCGAAGACGTTCGTGGACAACCTCGTCAACGCGGGATTCAGGTTCCGCATCGTCAACGACAACGAAGAGCTCGCCCTCGGCGGAAAGACGCTCCGGTTCGTCAACGCCCCGTTTCTGCACTGGCCGGATACGATCCTCACCTACCTCGTCGAGGACCGGATCCTGTTCCCCTGCGATTTCCTCGGCGCCCATTACGCGAGCCCCGAGCATTTCAACGACGAGCTCTCCGATCCCGGGAAGGCGCGCAAGGCGTTCGAATTCTACTACGGCACGATCATGCGCCCCTACAAGGAGCACATCCTCAAGGCGTGCGCGCGGGTGCGGGAGTGCGGCCCCGCGATGATCGCCCCGTCCCACGGTCCGATCCTGCGCAGGGACCCCATGGCGTACCTCGACTGGTACGAGCAGCGGGCCGCGACGGGATCGAAGGTGGCGGCAAAGAAGGTCGCGATCGTCTACGCCTCGGCGTACGGGAACACGGCGGCGATGGCCGCCAGGGTCGCCGAGGGGCTTTCGGCGGGCGGTGCGGTCCCGGTCGTCCTGAACAGCGTGGAGACGCCGATGCAGGCGATCGTCGACGAGCTCGAGACGGCGGCGGGGTTCCTCATCGGGACGCCCACGCTCAACAGCAACGTCCCTCACCCGATCCTGGCGCTCATCGCGAACCTGGTCGTCCTCAATATGCGGGGAAAGCCGGCGTCGGTCTTCGGCTCCTACGGATGGAGCGGGGAAGCCGTCAAGACCGTCCAGGATATCCTGAATTCGATGCGGATCAAGGTCGCCCCGGAGCCGATCAAGGTCAGGATGACCCCGTCCGAGGCGGACCTTGCGGCGTGCCACGATTTCGGGAAGAGGTTCGCGGAGATCGTGCTCGGGGGGTGAGCGGCGCCGGCGCGGGCGGGGGGCGGCCGGAAGGGCAGCGGCTTCCGGCGCCCGGAGACGAGTGCGCGCCGGCCGGTCCGGCGGGGGCATCCTCCGGCCCCGCGCGGCGGGCGTCACTTCTTCGGGGGGATGCCCTCCTTCTTCATCTCCCGGTCGGCGTCCTTCCTGATCTGCTGGCGCTTGTCAGCGGCTTCGCCCCGGATCATCGCCTTGCACGCCTCGCAGATGCCGCCGGAAAGCTCCCGTTCCTTCCCGCAGACCATGCAGCGCGGTTTCTTTTCCTCGGCCATCGAACTCCTCCTGTTGGCGGGACGTTGTCGACGGGGATATTATCTAACAGTGACCATGAACCGCAAAATGGCGGGGTGACTCGCCGATGCCGCGAAGGAGACTGTCCAGGATCCCGGAGAAGCCGCGCCGGGGGCTCGTCCTCGTCCTCACGGGCGAGGGGAAGGGGAAGACGACGTCCTGCCTCGGGATGGCCGTCCGGGCCGTGGGGTACGGGATGCGCGTCGCGATGATCCAGTTCATCAAGGGATCGCTCCATTACGGCGAGCTCGACGGGGCGAAGCGGCTGGCCCCCGAGTTCGAGCTCACGCCCATGGGGAAAGGTTTCGTCGGCATCATGGGGGACACGCTCCCCTTTTCGGAGCATGCCGCGGCGGCGAAGAAGGCCCTGGGGACGGCCCGGAAGAAGATGCTTTCCGGGAAATACGACGTCGTCATCCTCGACGAGGTGAACGTCGCCCTGAAGCTCGGGCTCCTGGAGCTGGCCGACGTGATCGCGCTCGTCGAGGCGAGGCCGGAGAAGGTCCATCTCATTCTTTCTGGGCGGGGCGCGCACGTGGAGGTCGTCCGCCGCGCGCACCTGGTCACGGAGATGCGCAACGTCAAGCACCCGTACGAGCTCGGGATCGAGGCGGAGAAGGGGATCGACTATTGAAGACCAGGCTCAAGCGGGTCGATATCGCGGAGGAGCTGTCGTCGTGCCCGCAGTGCGGAGGCGAGAAGGGGTTCCACGTCGCCTTCCGGAGGGAGGCGGAGCGGAAGCTCGCCGTGATCCTCGTCTGCCCGACGTGCGGCTTCCGGTTCGCCGTGGGGGAGTGGACCATCCCGACCGGCGAGCCGCGTCCCTTCGACCCGTCGATCGACTCGGGTCCCTGATTCCCCGGGCCTGCGCGGATCTTCAGGTCCCGATCCGGAACAGGCGGAACGGTCCCTCCCCGTAAAGGAGGACCAGCCCCTCCTCCTGGAACCGGGCGAACAGCTCCTTTTCGCGCGGCGTGAACGCGCTCAAATCCCCGAATACGTACCGGCTGTCGTACATCACGTGGGTGAACCCCCCGGACAGGAGCGCCGCGCGGACCTCCCCGGTCGACCGTGCGCCGGAGAGGATCTTCTGGATGGTGTACGACTCGAACATGGAATCCGAGTAGCATTCCGTCCCGCACAGGAACGTGTAGTTCCTCATGTAGACCAGGAAGACCTTCGACCCGGACGGGAGGTTGCGGTCGAGGTAGCCGTACATGCGGGAGATGGGCAGGACGCGGCCGAGATAGTCGGCACGCGCTTCGGTACCGGCGATCGCGCCGAGCGGCTTCGTCTTCCCGAAATCCCGCGCGATGTGGTAACCGCCGAACGCGAGCCCCCCGGTCACGATGACGGCCAGCAGGCGGTACGGCCACCGGCCCGGCCTCGACCGGTGCGACGTCAGTGCGACGCCGACGGCGACGGCGAGAAACGGGAAGACGGGAAGCAGGTAGCGCGTCATCTGGGCGCTGGAGGCCCAGAACAGGAACCAGAAAAGGGAAAATGCCAGCGCCGCCTTGAGGGGCGCGCTGATCCGCCGGACCCCGAAGAGAAACGGCAGCGCGAACAGGAAGGCTGGGCCGAGGATCCCGTCGAAGCGCGGGCTGTCCGCCTGCGCGCGAAGGCTGACGTTCCACGGCAGCAGCAGGTAGTCGATCCATCCCCTTCCCATCCCGAGGTGTTCCACCAGGGCGTCGTAAAGGCGCGCCTGCTCCGCGTCCCAACCTCGTCCTCCGAACAGGCCGTAGAGAAAAGGGTAGAACGGGTTGCCCGTCAGGACCAGGTTCTTGAGGTAAAACGGGGCTCCGAGGACCGCCGTCGGCGCCAGGTAGCGCAGCAGGTTCCCGAGGGCCTCCCGGTCCGTCGCCCTCCGCACGCGAGCCTCCAGAAGGATTCCCAGGATGCCCAGGAACGGAAGCAGAAGGGCGGTGTACTTGCACGACAGCGCCGCGCCGGTGAACACTCCGGCCAGGACGAGCCATCCGCCGCGGCCTTCGTTCGTCCAGTTCGCCCAGGCGAAGAGCGCGGCCAGGGTGTAGAGGACGACGAAAAGATCCACGTTGGCCGTGTGGGAGACGACGAAGACGGCGGGGATCGCCGCGAACAGGAGCATGCCGCTCCACGGGAAGGCATTCTCCGGGACGTGCCGCCGCGAGAAGCTCCGCATGCCGGCGAGGACGCCGGCGAGGGCGCCGAAGTGGAGGAGTTTGGCGAAGACCTCGCCCCGCAGGAACAGGGCCGGGATGTACGCCATTTCCCCGAGCAGGGGATAGTTGGCGAAGACGTTCCCCGGGAGGAAGAAGAACCCGCCGCGCTTGAGGTACTCCTTCGGGACGGCGAGGTGGTAGATCAGGGCGTCCTTGCCGGTCTCGGGCGCCAGCACGAGCGCCAGGTCGACGGCCAGGACCGCCGCCAGCAGGGGGATCGCCATCGTTTCGAGGAAGGGGCGGGGCGCGTCGGGGCGGATCCCGGCGTCGAGCGGCGGAACCGGGGTCCGCAGACTTCGCCACCCGAACGCCGAAGCGGCGACAAGGACCGCGACGAGCGCCCAGAGCGAGGCGGGGCCGAGGACCCGGAATGCCGCGGGGATGAACACGGCATACCCCGTCGCGGCCAGCCCGGCTGCGAAGGCGAAGAAATGGTTCTCGGCGCGGGACGCCCCGGCGACCCCGGCGGCGCGGAGCGCCAGCCCTCCGACGCCCGTGAGCACGACTGCCGCCAGCGGCAGGAGCAGGAGGTCGAACAGCGTGTCTCGAACGGCGAAAGCCACGGGTTCCCGCCTTCAGGCGCCGGCCGGTATCACCGGCCCCCCGGCCGTCCCGGCCCGCGGCATTCCCGCTAAAGGGCCTTCGACCGATCCAGCAGCGGGGACCCGTAGAGGAGCCCGAAGTAGTCCTCGGTGTTCCGGATGAACACCTTTCCGCCTCCGGCCATGTTCTCCCCGGCGAGCTGCCCCTGCTTCATCGCGCTGCGCCACCCGAAGTTGATCCGGCTCTCCCGGCGGTTGACGTCGAGAACCTCGGCGCAGTCGCCCGCCGCGTAGATATTGGAGATGTTCGTGCGCAGGTATTCGTCCGTGAGGACGCCCGTGCCCACCTTGACGCCGCCGTCGGCGAGGAACCCGACCGCGGGGAGCCGCTCCGTGGCGACGACGAGCATCGAGCAGCGGATCTCCTCGCCCCCCGTCGTGTAGACGACGTAGGTCCGCCCGTCGAGGTCCAGGACGTCCGCGATGTCGGTTCCTTCCTTGACGGTGACGCCGTTGTTCCGGAGCCGCTCGGTCACCTTCGCCTCGAGCTCGCCCGAAATCGGGTTGCCGAAGCGGGGCAGGCCGGGGTTGACCCAGATCACCTGCTGGCCGAGCTTCCGGAGCGCCCGCGACGCCTCGAGACCGAGGTACCCGGGGCCGAAGACGACCGAGACGTCGGAGCGAAGCGCCCGGGCCTTGATCCGGAGCGCGTCGCCGAGCGAGTTGAGGGACAGGAACGACCCCATGGCGCCAATCAGCGCGAGCGGGAGGATCGGCTTCCCGCCGGTCGCGACGCAGAGGAAGTTGTACGTCTCCTCGCTCCCGTCGGAGAAGAGAACGCGGTTTCTCGAGGGGTCGACCCGCCGCGCGCGTTTTCCGCTCCGGACCGTGATCCCGACGGCCGCGAGGTCCTGCCCCTGCGGGTCGACCACGGCG
>JBLNEU010000207.1:0-5742 GCA_050263015.1 Deltaproteobacteria bacterium
CCTGGTCCGCAACGGGGACACGGTGGTCCTCGGCGGGATGATGCAGGAGACGTTCAGCACCCTCGAGCGGAAGGTGCCGCTCCTGGGCGACATCCCGCTCCTCGGATACCTGTTCCGGTTCAAGTCGGTCACCCGGAACAAGACGAACCTCCTCATCTTCCTGACCCCGCACGTGATCAAGGCGCCCGACGAGCTGCTGAAGACCACCGACACCCAGCGCAGGAAGATGGACGAGTTCATCGAGCAGAACAAGGGCGAGGTGGAGCCGCTCCTCCCGCCGAAGAAGGGGGACGCGGGGAAGTGAGCGGCCAGCCCACCCGGGACGCTACGCCGGAGCTCGCGGCGCTCGTCCCCGAAACCGAAATCCTGGGGAAGATCCCGATCGGGTACGCGCGCAAGCACCTCCTGCTTCCGTGCCGCGACGCCGACGGCTCGCTTCTGCTGCTCTGCGGCAGGCCGGGCGACGCCGAGGCGATCGACGAGATCCGGTTCATCGTCGGTGCCGTCCCGGTCCGGCCCGCCCCCGAGGAGGCGATCCTCCGGAAGATCGACTCGGCCTACGAGCGGATCACCGCCCCGGAGCGGGAGATCGTCGAGGGGCTTTCGGAGGAGTGGGACCTCGACGTCGACGCGGCCATCGACGAGACGCGCGACCTCCTCGAGTCCCCGGACGAGGGGCCGGTCATCAAGATCGTCCACTCCCTGCTCTTCCGGGCGATCAAGGAACGGTCGAGCGACATCCACGTCGAGCCGTTCGAGAAGGAGGTCGTCGTCCGCAACAGGATCGACGGGATCCTCTACCCGATGGTGACCGCCCCGCGGAAGTGGCACGCCCCGGTCGTCTCGCGCATCAAGGTCATGGCCGGTCTCGACATCGCGGAGAGGCGGCTGCCCCAGGACGGGCGCATCAAGATCCGCGTCGGGGGGAAGGAGATCGACGTCCGCGTCTCGATCGTCCCCACGGCGTTCGGGGAACGGGCGGTGCTGCGCATCCTGGACAGGTCCAGTCTCATGCTGGGGATGGCGGACATCGGCCTCGCCCCCGGCGACATGCCGGCCGTGGAGCGCCTGCTGGCGCGGCCCAACGGGATCCTGCTCGTCACCGGCCCCACCGGGTCGGGGAAGACGACGACCCTCTACGCGGCGCTCCAGCGGCTCGATTCGGGGACGAAGAACATCATCACGATCGAGGATCCGATCGAGTACCAGATCCACGGGATCGGCCAGATCCAGGTCAACCCGAAGATCCAGCTGACCTTCGCCAACGGCCTGCGCTCCATTCTCCGCCAGGACCCGGACATCATCATGGTCGGCGAGATCCGGGACGGCGAGACCGCCTCCATCGCCATCCAGGCGTCCCTCACCGGCCACCTCGTCCTCTCGACGCTCCACACCAACGACTCCGCGAGTGCGGTGACGCGCCTCGTCGACATGGGGATCGAGCCGTTCCTCGTGGCCTCCTCCCTGTCGGCCGTCGTCGCCCAGCGCCTCGTGCGGCGGCTGTGCCCGGATTGCCGCGCTCCGTACGCCCCGTCGCAGGCCCAATGGCAGCAACTCGGGTTGTCGGGGGCTCCCACGGCGCCTTTCCATGCAGCCAAGGGATGCCCGGCGTGCAGGAACACCGGCTATCGCGGACGGGTCGGGATCTTCGAGATTCTCCTCGCCGACGACCGGCTGCGGTCGCTGATCCTGACGCGGACCGACGCCGACGGCCTCAAGAGCTTCGCCGTCGAGCGCGGGATGCGGACGATCCTCGCGGACGGGGCGGAGAAGGTCCTCGCGGGGATCACCTCCGCCGAGGAGGTCCGCCGCGTGACCCAGGAAGACTGAACCTCCCGTGGCCACGTACCGTTACAGGGGCATCACGGGCGCGGGGGTCGGGCGGAAAGGGACCGTCGAGGCGGAGAATCTCCCGGCGGCGCGCCGCAGGCTTCGCGGCGAGGGGGTGTTCCCGCTCTCCCTCTCCGAGGACCGGGGACGCGCGGCGCTGTTCTCCGGCCTGTCCCTCCTCGGCCGCGACGAATTCCTGCCCCTCGTGACGCGCCAGCTCGCCACCCTCGCGGGGGCGGGCGTCCCGGTGGCGACGGCGCTCCAGTCGCTGGCGGCCCAGGCCGACGACCCCGACATCCGCCGGGTCCTGACGGCGGTCCACGAGGGCGTCCGCAGCGGCATCTCCCTGGCGCGGGCCGTCGAGTCGCACCCGGACGTCTTCCCCGAGCTGTACGCCAGCATGGTCCGGGCGGGCGAGGAGAGCGGAACGCTCGCCCTGTCCCTGTCGCGCCTGGCCGACCACCTGGAACGGCAGGCCGCGACGCGGAACCGGGTCCGCTCCGCGCTCACGTATCCGCTCCTCATGGCCGCGGTGGCGTCTCTCGTCGTCGTCTTCCTCCTCACCTTCGTCGTCCCCAAGATCGTCGGGGTCTTCGCGAACCTCGGCCGCGCGCTCCCGCTCCCGACGCGGATCCTGATCGGCGTCACCGACATCCTGGCCGCGTCCTGGTGGGCCATCCTGATCGTGCTCGCCGTGGCCGTCGTGTGGGCCCGGCGCTACGTCGCCACCCCGGACGGCGCGCGGGTCCGCGATTCCCTCGCCTTGTCCCTTCCCCTGGCCGGGCGCGTCGTTCACCTCTCCGCGCTCTCGCGTTTCGCGCGGACGTTGTCGACGATGGTCGCGGGAGGGATTCCGGTCGACCGGGCGCTCCGCGTGGTCGCCCCGGTCGTCGGCAACACGGTGATCGCCGGGAGAATCGAGGCCGCCGCGGCGCGGGTCGTCGAGGGATCGTCCCTGTCCGAGGCGATGCGCCTGCACGCCGAGATTCCCCCGACCCTCGTGCAGATGGTGGCCATCGGGGAGGAAAGCGGCAAGCTCGACTTCCTGCTGGACAAGATGGCCGACGCCATCGACGGCGAGATCGAGGCGCGATTGTCCCGAATGCTGTCGCTCCTCGAGCCGCTCATCATCCTGCTGATGGGGGCGGTCGTCGGCTTCATCGTCATCTCGGTCCTTTTGCCCCTGCTCGAAATCTCGCAGATCGCTCGTTGAGGAGGCAAGGATGCGCACAATGCGAAAAGCCGGAGCCCGATGCGGACGGGAGGGCTTCACGCTCCTCGAGCTCATGGTCGTCATCGTCATCCTCGGCCTGCTGGCGGCCCTCGTGGTCCCGAAGCTCATCGGCCAGTCCGAGAAGGCCAAGCAGACGGCGGCCCAGGTCCAGATCAGGAGCATCGAGCAGGCGCTCCAGCTGTTCAAGCTCGACAACGGGTTCTACCCCGCCACCGAGCAGGGGCTCGCGGCCCTCGTCAAGGCCCCGGAGGTCGGGCGGATCCCGAAGAACTACCGGACGGGAGGATACATCGATCGCATCCCGAACGATCCGTGGGGGAACGCCTACGTCTATCTCTCTCCGGGTTCCCACGGCGACTACGACATCTCTTCCTACGGGGCGGACGGAACGCCCGGCGGGGACGGCGAGAATGCCGACGTCAACTCCTGGGACGCCCGATGACCGGGGCTTCACCCTGGTCGAGCTGGCGGTCGTCCTCCTCGTCCTCGGCCTGATCGTCTGGATCGCCGCCCCCCGGCTATCGTCGATCGGCGGCCGGGACCGCGACGCCGTGTTCCGCGATTTCGCCGCCGGCTCCGAAGCCGCCTTCGATCTCGCCCTCTTCGAGAAGCGGGAGGTCCGCCTGGTCATCGACCCCGGCGCCGGCACCTACGCCTTCGTGGCGGTCGGCCGGGAGGCGGAAGGATCGCAGGCGCGGGAGATCGGGGAGCGCCTCGCGATCTCCGGCATCCAGGTCGACGGCGAGGAGCGGCCCCCGGACATCACGACCGAGATCCGTTACCGTCCCGGCGGCCGCGTCCCGGCCACGCGGATCTTCTTCCGCGAGACCGGGCGCGGCGGCGAGGGCGCCGAGTGGACCCTGACGATCAACCCGTTCGACGGATCGGTGGACGTCCGGGAAGGGCGCCAGGTCGCCTGACGGGCCGGGACCTCATAGACGAGACGGAAGGAGCAGCCGCATGGACAGATACCTCTTCATGAAGCCCGTGATCGACCGCCTTGCGCAAGGTCCCTTCTTCCGGAGGAATCTCGCGCTGTGCGTCCGGATCGCCGCGGCCGCCGCGGCCATGGCAGCCCTCGTCGAGTTCGTGGAAGCGTGGAACTTCACGTCCCGCCTCGAGGCGGGGCGCATCCCCGGGGGGATCGTCTACATGCTGTCGCTCGCCGCCGCCGCCTACATGGTCGTCCACGCGATGCTCATCCGGGCGAACGACATCGCCTCTCTCCCGCAGACCGGATACACGCTGATCCCGGTCGCCGGGGTCGTCTTCCCGATGATCGGCGAAGCGTACGGCGCCGCCTGCGCCGCCCTCGGCGCCGGGGGCGGGGTCCTCATCTGGTTCGCGGGGGACACCTCCTACAACGTCCTCCACCGCGTCTCCTTCTTCATCCCGTTCCAGGGCGGCGGCACGTTCACGGCGGGGATCCTGTACATCCTCCGCGGGGCGCTCCGGGCCGTCGTCGCCCTGTGCCTGGGGTATCTCTTCTCCGAGCTGTCCCTCGTCGTCGAGAGGCTCGGCGGGAACGCGCCGCGCGAAGCGTCGGGCGGGGAATGAGACGCCCCGGGGAAGCGTCCCGCGCGCGGGGGCCGGCGGCCGGGTTCACGCTCCTCGAGGTCCTCGTGTCCCTGGCGATCCTGTCGGCCGCCCTGGTGCTCGCCCACCGCGTCGTGACCGGGGCTCTCGCCGCCGAGAGCCGCTCGGAGCGATGGACCGAGTGCGCCCTCCTCGCCGAGACCCTGTACCGCGAGGCCACCGAGACCTTTCCCGAGGTCCAGGAGACCGAAGGGAAGTTTCCGGACCCCCGCGAGGCGTTCTCGTGGAAGCGGACGGTCACGCAGTCCGCCCTGTATCCGGACGCGCGCGTGGTCGAGATCTCCGTCACCTGGAAGTCAGGGGAGGAGGAGGAGACCGTCTCCCTCTCCGGAGTCTCCGTGAAATGACCGGAAAAAAGTCCAGGGACGTTCTTCGACGTTTCCTCGACCGCCGCCTGAAAAAGTTCAGGATTGTCCCCGGACTTCTGAAAAAGTTCAGGAACGTCCCCGGACTTTTCGTCCCCGGCCTTTTTGGCGAGCGCCGCCGCGCGGGGTTCACCCTCGTCGAGCTCCTTCTCGCGTTCGCGATCTTCTCGACGATCCTCGTGCTCCTCCTCGCGTCGTTTACCGGCGCGGAGCGGGCGCGGGAGATCCTCTCCGACAGGTCCCGCGCTTTCCGGCAGATCCGGGCGGGGCTGGACCGGATCGGGACGGATCTCTCCGGGGCGTTCGCCTCCGACAAGGTCGAGGGCTCGGCGCTGACGGTCCGGACGGACACGTTCTCGGGCAAGCCCGCATCGACGCTCGTCCTCACCGCCTTCACGCTTCCCGAGCCGGGGGAGGCCCGGCCCGCGACCGACATCGTCAAGGTCAGATATTCCGCCAGGGCCGGCCACGACGGCTCCTTCCTGGACCTTTACAGGGAGCAGTCCGACCTTCCGCTGATCGAGAACCGGATCCCGACCCGCGAGGTCAGGCTCGCCGAGCGCCTCCTCGCGTTCAGGGTCGAGGCGTGGGACGGCACGGCGTGGGTCAAGGATTGGCCGTCCTCCGGGCGGAAGGCGACCACGCTGCCGGCGAAAGTCGCCCTGGTTCTCACCGACGCCGCCGGCAAGGAGTACCGGCGGGTCGTGCCCGTGGTCC
>JBLNEU010000208.1:0-6536 GCA_050263015.1 Deltaproteobacteria bacterium
CGCCCGCGCCAGCGCGTCCCGGCGGATTCCTTTGGCCTCGAACCGGCCGAACATCGCGTCCATCCGGTCCGCCAGAGTCCCGGGCGTCTCGCGGGCGATCCCTTCCGCGGTGGTCGGCACGATGCCGAAGGCGATTCTTCCCCCGCGGGCGAGGAACTCCTTCACTTCGCCGGAGTACAGGATCAGCGCGTCGGCATAGTCGTATGCGTCGAAGGACAGGTACCGGACGTTCGTGGAGAGCACGAGTCCCCAATCCGTGTTCGCGCAGCAGTGGATGCCGCACAGCGCCCCGGGGAGCCCGTCGAAGATCTCGTTCAGCGCCGCGACGACTTCCTCCCGGGCCAGCGAGAGGATCGCGGATCCGACCGACGCGAGGTACGGCTCGTCCAGCACGAGGATCACGTTCCGGGACAGCCCGGAAAGGGCGGCGACCTGCCACTGCGCGACCCGGAGGAGGTGCTTGACCAGGACGTCGCGCCCGACGGGGTCGTAGAACAGCGGCATCTTCTCCCTGTTCGTGACCATCAGGCCGAACGAAACCGGCCCCGTCACCTGGCCCTTGACGGCGAGGCAGGGGCCGCAGCCGGCGAGAAAGGCGTGAAGGCCCGCCGCGCGCTCCGCCGGAATGGAGAACGGGGCGGTGTCCCCGGAGAGGAACCGCTCGTAGAACGGTTCCGCCTCGGCCATCATCCGGTCCCCGCCTTCGACGTGGAACTTCTCCCCGTCGACGGCCGCCGCGGGCAGGCCGGACGCGAACTGGACGTACATGCTCTCGAAAAACGCCCGGCGCGGAAGCTGGGGCCAGTACGGGACCTCCCGGAACGCGTCGAGGACCGCCTTCACGGCTCGATCCGGGTCGCGGTGGGGGAGGCTGCCGACGCCGGTCGCGGGGAAGATGACGGGGAGGGCCATCGTCATCTCAGGGCTCCGCCGCGCGGGCCGCCCGGTACCCTTCCGGGTCCGTGTGCGGGATGAACAGGGCGCGCTGGTACGCTTCCATGAATCCGGGGTCGGACGACAGGTCGTGATACGAGGTGGCCGCGGCGAGATCGACCGCGTCCTGCCAGCGCCTCCGGCTCCGCAGCGCCCCGATCGCCCCGGCCAGCGAGGCGTTGCCGAGGGGCACGAAGCGCGACGCGGGATACGGGGGGAAGAGGCCCAGGTCGAGGGCGGCGCGCAGGTCGATGAAGTTGCCGAAACCGCCGGCGACGTAGACCCGCGCGACGGCCTCCCGCGACAGCCCGACCGCCGCGATCAGGGAGTCCGCCGCCGCGCAGAGGGCCGCCTTGGTGCGCAGGACGGCCTTGAGATCCGACGCGGCGAAGGCGAGGTCGGCTGGCGGGCCGCCGGGCGCGGCCTTGGCGACGACGAACGCCGTTCCCCGCCCGGTGTCGGCGAACGGGGCGCCCCGGCGGAGGACGAAACGGCCGGCCCGGTCGACGAGCCCCGCGCGGAACAGCTCGGCGCACAGGTCGAGGATCCCCGAGCCGCAGATTCCCAGCGGCTGCCCCCCGCCGATCACGGTCCACTCGACGGCGAACGACTCGCGGTCGATCCGGACCGACTCGATGGCGCCCCGCGACGCGCGCATCCCGCACGCCACCTCGCCGCCCTCGAAGGCGGGTCCCGCCGAGGAGGAGCAGGCGACCCGGAACTCGCGGCTGCCGAGGACGACCTCTCCGTTGGTCCCGACGTCGAACAGGAGGGAGACCGCGTCGTCCCGATGCATTCCCGAGGCGAGGATCCCCGCGACGACGTCGCCCCCGACGAATCCCCCGATGGACGGGAATATCCGCCACCGGGAGTCCGGCAGATCCGGGAACCCGAGCTCCTTCCCGCTCCTGACCGGGTAGTCCCGGAGCAGGGGCTGGTGCGGGGGGCGCCGGATGCATGCCGGCGACAGCCCGAACAGGAAGTGCGAGAGGACGGTGTTGCCGGCGGCCGCCACGTCGACGACGCTTCCGCCGGCCGGGGCCGCCGACAGGAGCCCCGAGACGACGGACCCGATCCCCTGGAGGAGGAGCCGCCTGAGAAAGCCGAATCCGTCCCGGTTCTCTTCCCCGAACACGATCCGCGAGATGAGGTCTTCGCCGCACGCCATCTGGGGATTGTCCGCGGAGGCCCGGGCGAGGACGGCGCCGTCCGACAGGTCGACAAGCGCCCCCGCGAGCGTGCTCGTCCCGATGTCCAGGGCGATCCCGAGCGGCCTTGCCGACTGCGATGCCGGATACAGGGGCGCGAAGGGGCCGTCCCCGCCCATGTCCCTCCCCTCGATGTACGCGGCGAGGCGGGCCGGCCGGCTTCCCGGCGGCACCGTCACGGTCACGTCGCCGGAGAGCGGGAGGCAGCGGCAGGCGAGGCGCGTTCCGTTCCGGCGCTCCTCGGGCGAGAGGACGCCCGGATCGTCTCCGCCCCTTGTGCGTCCGGCGACGATGACCCGGCACTTTCCGCAGCGGCCCTCCCCCCCGCACGGGGCGAACAGGGGGACGCCGGCCTTGCGGGCGTGGGCGAGGACCGTTTCGCCCGAAGCCAGCGGAACGCCGGTCCCCTCGGGGAGAAAACGGAGGGAGCCGGGACTATCCATGAACGGGCGCGAAGGCGTCGGGCGGCAGCCGGCGCAGGTAGCCGGGGAGCGCGGAAGACTCCTGCGGCCCGACGAGGACCCGCCAGCGCGACAGCTCCTCGATGCGCCCGGACAGGCGCGCCACCATTCCGGGGATGATGAGCGTCCGGTGGCCCACCGCTCCCGCGATGCCGCTTTCGTCGAGCGTCCGCGCGATGCTTTCGCCCGTGAACTTTCCCGCGGCCCAGGCCGTGAGCACCGACATCCCGTCGCACTCCGCGATCAGCAGGTGCGCCGCGACCTTGGACGCCTCCACGTCGCTGCGGACCGTGAAGAACGTGAGCGAGAAGTTCGTGGTGACGACCACGGGGGAGGCGGCCGTCGGGGTTCCGATCGGGTAGATCCCCGGCTCCACCTGGATGGGCCGCTGGGGGTCCGTGAAGATGTTCTGGCGCAGCGCGAGCAGGGGAAAGACGTCAGCCGGGTCCGCCGTGTCGAGGACAAGGAGGGAGCCGTATTTCGGGATGAGGACGGCCGCGGCCGCGAAGGGGGAGGGGAAGCCTTCCCCGAGGTCGAAAGCCGTCGGGTACGCGATCTCCGCGGCCCGGTGCGCGATCGCCAGTCGGCGGATCGCGACGGACGCCTCGACCGCCTCGGCGACCGTGACGGCTGCCGGGTCGGCGACGAGCTCGCGGGCTCCCGCGGCGCGCGCCGCGGCAAGCGCGGATGCAAGCCCGGAAAGTCCCTTCGCCTTGACGATCATCGGCACGCCGCGGGCCGCGGCAAGCCGTGCCCCCGCCTCGGACTCGTGCAACGGAGGAGACAGGATCGGGCGCGAGGGCCCGACCGCCTCGACCGCGGCCGCGAGCGCATCGCACGGCGCCGCGAGGACGAGCGGCTTGCCCGCTTCCGCGAGAGCGGCCGCCGCGGCCGCCGCGTAGCGGCGCGGGTCGCCCGATCGGCACCGGAGGGCCACGCAGTCGACCGCGAGGCGCTGGCCCACGCGCTCGAAGGAGAGCGCCCGGATCGCCCCGAGGCGCGCCCGGAACGCGTCGTCTCCGAGATCGTCGGCGATCGAGACCGCGATCGCGGTGGGGTGGTAGAAGGTCTTCTCGTGGCGGAAGAGGACGACCTCGTCCCCGAGCGTGACGCAGGCGTCCCCCGTCCCCACCGTCACCCGCGGCAGCGGAGGCGCGGCGGCTTGCCCGAGCTTTTCCCTGGCCTCCGGCGACGCCGGGGGGCACTTGTCGATTCCCGCCTTGCCCGCCGCGACCTGCATCGCGAACGCGAGGCACGTCGGAAAGCCGCACTCGCGGCAGTTGGTCTTCGGGAGCAGCCTGTAGATGTCGATGGCGGTCAGCGCCACGCCTGACCCCCGAGCGCCTTCACGTTTTCGGGGTGCCGGCACACGACGAGGTCCGCGCCCGCGGCCAGGCACGCCCAGCCGGTCGCCTCCTCCCAGCGGCGGCCGCGGATGTCGACGTCCCCCCATCCCCCTTCGGACGCGTCGACGGCCTCCCGGGCCTTCCACGCGTCGCCCAGGTGGCACAGGACCGGGCGCGCGAGCATCGCGTCCCCCGAGAGGCCGGCGAGCCGGATCCGCTCCACGATCGAATACGTGTATTCGAGGCCGTACCCGAGCCCCCCGGTCAGCGGGTCGATGAGGATCCGCTCGGGCGGCAGCCCCGTGTCCGACAGGAGAAGATTGAGCTGTTTCGCCATGTTGATGTCGATGGGCGACCAGGCGACGACCCCGTGCCCATAAGCCATCGCGGCCCCCGCCAGGAGGCGGTAGTTCTTTTCGTCCGCGTACGACAGGAAGACCGGCCTCGGGGCGGCCTCCGCCACGGCCGGGAAGAGTTTCCCGTCCACGTCCTCATCGCCGGATCCCCCGACGATGAGCGGGTGCGGAACGGCCGCGAGCACCCGGCGGACCGTCTCCGCGCCCTCGGAAACGGTTCGGCCGCCGCCGTCCGGATGGCACCCCGAGAGGGAGAGGAAGAGAAACCTGGCGCCGCATTCGACCGCGAAGAAGCGGGCCAGGGCGACGGGGTCGTCCGCCCGGCCCGCGTACGCCCGGGCGAGCGACGGCGGCAGATCGCAGGCTTCGGTGCGGACCTCCATCCCGACGGCGGCGCCGTTCGGACACTCCCCCTCCGGGAGGAGCGGGAGGACGTTCTGGCCGCCCACGGTCAGGGGGACGCCTCCCGCGCCTGCGGGCAGGGTCACCGGCAGAACGCGGCCCGGGAACGGCCGGGCCGGGAACGGGATGGTCACAGGAGCGGTCCCATCGAGAGGGCCGGGTGGCCGACCTTCCCGAGATGGTCGACGAGCGCTTCGGGCGTCAAGGCAATCGTTTCGTCGGCGATCTTGTCGACGAGGTCCGGAACTCCGATCTCCTCGGCGCGCTTCCGGAGGGCCGGCCCGAGGTGCTCCTTCATCTCCCGGGTCATCCAGACGAGCCGGGGGAGTCCCCCCTCGGCGGCGAGGAACTTCCGGCTCAGGAGGTACTGCTTTCCCACCCCCATGAAGCCGGGCGTCTGGATGCCCCCGCCCACCGACCCGGCCAGGGTCGAAAAGCCCATGCCGCACGGCGTCTCCGCTCCCGTGAACTCGCGATTGACGGCCATGACCCCGTTGGCCTCGGGTATGACCGCCAGGACGCACTCGAAGCAGCCGCACGACGTCATCGGGGCGTCCATGATCGAGTAGAGGTTGAAGCCGGGCACGGCGTTCCGCGAATGCTCCCGCACGAAGGCGTTGACCTTCTCCCATGCTCCCTTGACGGGATCGAGGAGCGCGCCCTTGGCGACGGGCTGGTTCGGCCCCGTCGGGGTGATCTCGTGGCTGGCCTTCCCGTCGAGCCAGTTGATGGCGCCGCACAGCCCCAGCCGCTCGGGCGTGACGATGCAGACGTGGTTCGGCGCGAAGGACTGGCACAGCGTGCAGGAGTAGAACTCGGACACGGCGTCGTCGGTGAGGTTCCGCGCCCGGTCGTCCCGTTCCGCGTAGATCCCCCGCGCCCCGGCGAGGCCCGCCTGGACCTCGTCCTCGCGGGTGCTGATCGACACCGAGACCTTGTCGACGATGTTCTCGAAGTCTGCGAGCATCCGGGCGCGGACCATCGTGCCGAGGTCGCGGAGGGTGAACCCCCTGGCGGCGGCCTCGTCGGAGACCCGGATCCACGTCGTGTCGCGCTGGGCGACGTGCATCGTCCCCTCCCCGTAGTTGACGATGCGGTGGATGCGGCGCTCGAGGACCGATTCGAAATCCTTCTGCATCCTCGCCCCGGCGACCGTCACGACGAGCGCAAGGGGGAGGGCGCCTCCGGGGGGAGCGTCGGGGATGTCGGGCCCCGAGACGGCGATCTCGCCGTCGCGCACGTCCCGAAAAGGCGCGGTGACGACGAGCTCGTACGCCGTCGTCCGGCCCCCGCCGAACTCGACGCGCGTTTCCGACTTCCGGATCCGCTCCCCCTCGTAGGCGGGCCCGAACGCGATCGGGATCGGGATCCTGACGATCTTCGCCTTGATCCCGCGCGCCTCGATCCCCGCCCGCGCCATCTCCTCCCCGGCCGGCCGCGACAGGAGGAGGCCGGGAATTTCCGGGACCGGCTGATCCGAAAGGACCGTGAAACCCGCCTTCATCGCCCCCGCTGCGATCGCCAGCGAAACGTCGTCCGCGGGGCCCAGGGCGCACACGAACGCCTTGACGCGGTTCTTGAGGTACGACAGCATCGCGTCGGCCTGCCCGCGGCCCAGCCCCCCGAACGTCAGCCCCGCCCGGACGGCGAAATTGACGGCGTGCACGACCGCCGGAAGGGGGCCGAGCGGGAACGTCCGGAAATCCTCTCCCTGTTTGACCCCCGCCGCTTCCATCTGGCCGACCACGTCGCCCGCGAGGAAGACGAGAAGGCCGATCTCCTGGAACTGCCGGACCATCGCGGCCGCCGCGGCCGGGTCGGACGCCTTTC
>JBLNEU010000209.1:0-3977 GCA_050263015.1 Deltaproteobacteria bacterium
GCATCGTCACCCGGATTACGGACGGACAGCTCTTCGTCGGCGAGGAATCCCGTGAATCCACGGGGGCCCGGGTCGTGCGGGAGTTTTCCCTCAAGCTTCAGACTCCAGGAGGACAATGATGAAGCAGCTGCTTCGGCCGACGGGCCGATATCTCGGAGCGGCAAACAGACCCGGGGAAGGCGCCGCCCGCGCCCCGGCACTCTTCCGGATGCGGCGACGCGTCCTGCCTGTCCTCGCGGCGCTCCTCCTGGCGGCGTTCCTCTCGACGCCCGCGGCGGCCCAGCAGGCCGGGGTTTCCCCGGACAACGCGGCGCCGGCCCCGCTTCCTTCATCGCCGCCCCCCGCCCTCTCCGGCGACAACGCGGCATCGTCTCCCGAAACGCCGGCAGCCCCGGCCGGGCAGGCCGCCGAAACGGCGCCTCCGCCGGGCGGGGCCCCCGCCGACAGCGCGGCGTCGCCGGCCGCGGGGCCGCCGCCGGCTCCGACCGGGAGCGTCAAGGAGATCATCGTCACCAAGACGCCCCATTACACGAACATCGAGGCGATCGTCGAGGGGAAGATCGCGAACTACAACTCCTTCAAGCTGAACGATCCGTTCCGGATCGTCGTGGACGTCTGGGGCGTCGCCCAGGGCGGGGCCGCGCCGGAGATCGCGGCCGACACCCCGCAGGTCAGGTCCGTGAAGCTGTCCCAGCAGGACGGAAAGCTGAGAATCCTCGTGGAAACGCCCGAGGACAAGGCGATGCCCTTCCTCGTGAGCACCGAGAGCGACCGGCTCGTCGTGTCCGTCGGCGGCGGCCTCGAGGAGAAGGTGACGAGCATGACCCGGCCGGAGGCGGCCAAGGCGGCGGCCAGGGGCAAGGCGATCGTCGGGATCGACCTCGAGGATTTCGCCGAATCCGCCAGCGTGGTCGTGACCACGACCGGCGACGTCCCCGTGAAGACGATCGAGGCGAAGGGAAAGGTCACTCTCCGGTTCGAGGGAGCGTCGGCGGAGAAGAACCTCCTTCGCGCGATGGACGCCGAGCCGATGGGAATTCCGATCCGGAAGGTGGTGCCGTCGAAGGTGAAGAAGGGGGTGGACGTGGCCATCCTCTTCACGCCGGGCGCGACGTACAAGGTCGACGCGCGCGACAAGGTCGTCGTCGTGTCCTTCCCCAAGAAGCCGAACGGCGGCAAGGGATCGGTCGTGGCCGCCCTGAAGGAAAGGCGGGCGCCGGGGAGTTCCGCGCCGAAGCCCGCCGCCGAGGGCGCCCCGGAGAAGGCCGGCGAGGAAGGTCTCGCACCCGATGCGGCGGCTCCCGGCGAGGGCCGCGAAAGGAGCCGGACGCCCGGATGGGGGTTCGTCACGCACGAGGGCGGCGGAGGGCGGAAATTCGTCGGACAGCGGATCTCCATGGACTTCAAGGACGCCGACCTCTCCAACGTGTTCCGGATCATCGCGGAGGTGAGCAACCTCAACATCATCACCACGGACGACGTCAAGGGGAAGGTGTCCCTGAGGCTGGTCAACGTTCCCTGGGACCAGGCCCTCGACATCGTGCTGAAGTCGAAGGGGCTGGGGGCCCGGCAGGAGGGGAACATCCTGCGCATCGCGCCCCTCGGCACGCTGCGCTCGGAGGAGAAGGCGCGGCTCGACGCCCGGAAGGAGGTCGAGAAGCTCCAGGCGACCCTCGAGGGCGTGGTGGAGACCATCCCCGTCAACTACAGCAAGGCGTCGGACCTCCAGGGGAAGATCAAGGACCTTCTTTCCGAAGGGGGCAAGGTCCAGATCGACGACAGGACCAACACGATCGTCATCCGCGACATCCGCAAGAACGTCGAGGACGTCAGGTCGCTGATCGCGACCCTGGACACCGCGACCCCGCAGGTCCTGATCGAGGCGCGTATCGTGGAAGTCGACACGTCGTTCTCCCGGGAGCTCGGCGTCCAGTGGGGCGGGATCAAGCAGGGCACCGCGAGCGGATACGGCTGGGGCGTGAGCGGGTACCAGGACGCGGGCGGGGCCTTCATCTCGGGTCTTCCGATCTCCAACACCCCGAACCCGTTCGAGACCGCCAACTATGCGGTGAACCTCCCGGCCGCGGTCGGGCAGGGGTCCGGGGGCGGCATCAGCTTCGGCCTCTTCAAGGGCTCCTTCCGGCTCGACGTTTCGCTCACCGCGATGGAGGCGTCCGGGAAGGGGAAGGTGGTCTCCTCGCCCAAGGTCGTCACGATCGACAACAAGGAGGCGACGATCGAGCAGGGGACGCAGATCCCGTACTCCACCGTCTCCGCATCGGGGACCAACACGCAGTTCGTCGACGCGACCCTGAGCCTCAAGGTGACCCCCCACATCACGCCCGAGGGGAGCGTGATCATGAAGGTGGAGGCCAAGAACGACTCCCCGGGCGCCACGGGCGCGACCGGGCAGCCGGCCATCAACAAGAAGAAGGCGACGACCGAGGTCCTGGTCCGGGACGGGGAGACCGCGGTGATCGGCGGCATCCTCCAGATCACGCGCAACGACAACGAACAGGCGGTCCCGTGGCTCTCCAAGATCCCCATCCTCGGATTCTTCTTCCGGAAGGACACGGCCTCGACGAGCAACCGGGAGCTCCTGATCTTCATCACGCCGAAAATCCTCAAGCAGGAGCCGGTGCAGGCCAAGGCATCCTGATCCGCACCCGGTTCGCAGCAACCGGAGCGCCCGGTCCCACGAGCCGGGTGCTCCATTTTTTTTACGAACCCGCATGTCTCGCCAGGGTTCGTCGGGAGGTATCCGCCCCGCTTGCGCGGGATTCCGCCTCCTGCTCGTCGAGCTACACCTGTTGGCGCGAGGCGGTGGAGACGGGCGTGGATGCCAACAGGCCGGTACCTCCGGCAAGGCGCGCGACCGAGGGCCCCGGAGACGTACTTGAACAGTCCGTCGAGGAGCCCGACCGGGCGCAACGATGCAGACATGCCCGGATCCGCCGCCGCAGCAGAAGCCTGGTGAGAGATGCGGGTTAAGGAGGGGCGCGGTGTTCAGCTTCCGAACGGCGGGTGAGACGCACGGTCCGGCCCTGGTGGCCATCGTCGAGGGGCTTCCGGCCGGGTTGAGGGTCGGAGCGGAGGCCATCGACCGGGAGTTGGCCCGGAGGCAGGTCGGGTACGGTCGCGGCGACCGGATGAAGATCGAGCGCGACGCGGTCGAGATCCTGTCGGGCGTCCGGTTCGGGCGGACGATGGGCGGCCCCGTGGCGATGCTCCTGCGCAACCTGGACTGGGCCAACTGGCAGGTCAAGATGGCGAGCGGCGGGACGGGGCGGGGGGTGCCCCGCCTCGACACCGCCCGGCCCGGGCACGCGGACCTTCCGGGCGTCCTCAAGCACGGCCACGACGACGTGCGCGCGGTCCTGGAGCGGGCAAGCGCGAGGGAAACCGCGGCGCGCGTCATGGCGGGGGCCCTCGCGAAGGCGTTCCTCGGGGCCCTCGGAGCCGGGATCGCCGGGCACGTCGTCTCCATCGGGAAGGCCCGGGTGGATCCGGCATGCGCGGGGAACTTCGGCCGGGCGCTCCTGTCGGAGAAGAGCGCGCTGCGGATGGCCGACCCGGACGCCGCGCGGAAGGCGGCGCGCGCGATCGACCGGGCGAAGAGCGCGGGGACCAGCCTCGGCGGGGTCGTCGAGGTCATCGCCCGGGGGATCCCGCCGGGCCTCGGTTCGTGCGCCTCCTGGGACCTCCGGCTCGACGGGCGGCTCGCGCACGCGCTGATGAGCATCCCCGCGATCAAGGGCGTCGAGGTCGGGGGGGGAATCGCGCTTGCCTCGCTCTCCGGGCAGGAAGTCCACGACGAGATCTTCCCCGGCGCGAGCGCGCGGAACCGCCTGCTGGGCAAATACGCCGTCCCCTTCCACAGGAAGACGAACCGGGCCGGCGGGCTGGAGGGGGGGATGACCAATGGCGAGCCCGTCGTCGCCCGCGCGGCGATGAAACCGATTCCCACGCAGGGGAAG
>JBLNEU010000210.1:0-2860 GCA_050263015.1 Deltaproteobacteria bacterium
GGCCGCCAGCACCCCGCCGCCGGTCTCCGTCCAGTGGCCCGCCATGAAGAGGTTCGGGATGCCGTGGCGAACCCGGGCGAGGGCCGGCAGCTGCTCCCAGCCGTACGCGGCGCCGCCCCGGTTGCCGGTGTACCGCTCGAGCGTCGCCGGCGTCGCCCCTTCGCAGTGCACGATCCTGCTTTCGAGACCGGGGATCACGCGGCCGGCCTTCCCCACCATGGTCGCGACCAGGTCCGATTTGCCTGCGGCCCAGTCGAACGCGCAGCCGCGGGGAACGAGCTCGTGAACGAGGTACACGTGGTGCCCGGGCGGCGCGAGACTCCCGTCTTCGACCGTCGGGATGGTGATGCCCAGCGGGTCCGCGCCCGAGAACGGAACGTAGCCGTCCAGCATGCGGTCCAGGTCGAAACTCCCGAAGGAGCCGATGCTCGAGGCGCCCTCGCCCTCCGGCCCCCCGGCCGCCCCGATGTAGACGATGAAGAAGGACGGGGAAGGATTCCGGGCCGCCAGGCCGGGCAGCGCCGCGGCGCCGGGGGCCCCGCCGACGAGCCGCGCGAACGTCTGGACGGGGTCGACGGCGGAGACGACGGCCCGCGCGGCGAATTCCTCGCCGCGCGCCGTGACGACGCGGGCGCTGCGGGCGCCGTCGAGGACGATCCGGTCGACCCGGGTCGAAAGCAGCACCCTCCCGCCGCGCTCCTCGATCCCCTCGGCCAGAAGATCCGCCAGCCGCCGGTGCCCGCCGGCCGGCCGCCAGGCGCCGGACCGGAAGTAGCTCATGACGAGGGAGACCATCCCGACGGCCGACACGCGCCGGGGCGGCAATCCCAGGAACGGGCACCGGTCGGACAGGATCGCCTTGAGCCGGACGTCGCGAAGGTCCTCCGCGAGAAGCTCGCCGTAGGTCGCCTCGCGATAGCGGAGGATCTCCGAAGGGATGGATGCCGGGCCGTCCCGCCCTTCGACGAGCGGCTCCATCATCGCCTCGACGTCCGCGTAGATCCGTCCGGCGCGGCGAAAAAAAGCGTCGATCCCCTGCCGCTCGGCGGGGAACAGCCCGGAGAGCCGCTCGACGTAGGCCGGCAGGGACGCGTCGACCGGGACCGAAAGGCCCGGGAAGCGGCTCAGGCGGATCGGGTCCAGCCGGACGGGCGCAAGGACGCCGTCCTTGCCCAGGGAGCGCAGCAGCCCCGTCAGGGGCCCGCGAGGGTCGAGCCCGGCGATGCAGTCCACGGCCGCGTCGAAGACGAAGCCGCCCCTGCGGAACGAGGCGAGGTATCCCCCCGGCGACGCGGCCTGCTCGAGGACGAGAACCCTCGCTCCCCTGGCCGCCAGGGCCCCGGCGCAGGAGAGGCCCCCGATCCCGGCGCCGACGACCGCCGCGTCCCAGGTCATGCCGTGCGCCTCGCCAGGCCCAGGACCGCCGGCAGGAGGAACAGCGCGGACGCCAGGCAGCACAGGGCGCCGATCGACAGCACGCTCCCGATGGAGGCCAGCCCGCGGTACTGGGTCAGGACGAGACTGCCGCAGCTCGCCATGGTCGTCAGGGCGCAGAGGCATATCCCCCCGCCGACCCGCCGGACGGCGCCCGTGCCGTCTCCCGCCGCTTCTTCCGCGTCCGCCTGCACGAGGTAGATTCCGTAGTCCACCCCGAACCCGAACATGATCGCCACGGCCGAGATGTTGAAGAAGTTGAAGCGAATCCCCAGGATCCCCATCGCCCCCAGGGTCAGGACGGTCCCCGCGACGACCGGCAGCATGACGAGCGGGACGCGCCTCCACGTCCCGAAGTGGACCCTGATGACGAGGAAGTTCGCCGCGAACGAAATCAGGATCGCCAGGAGACTGCCCGTGACGACGGTCGCGCGGATCTCGTCGAATATCAGGGAGGGGCCCGTCAGGGTGAAATCCGGGCCCAGCCGCGAGACGTCGTCGCGGAGCTCCGAGAGCGCCTCCGGGCTCCATCGCCCGCCGGGGGGTGACAGGTGCGCGGCAACGGCCCGGCGGTCCCGGTTGTGGAAATACGGCGCCCGGGGATCGCCCGAGCGCGAGAGTTCGTCCAGGGTCACGACATCGCGGCGCGCCAGGGCCGCGGCCACCCCGCCTGCGTACGCGTCGACGGAGGCGTCGGCGACCATCCCCTGCCGGGACATCTCGCGCCTGAGGATCGCCGCGAGCGTCCCGCCCGGGTAGCGGTCCGCAAGCCCTTCCGCCGCGACCCCGGCGAGGCGCGCCTCCTGCACGCCCGGCGGCGGGACCAGCAGGGCGGGCGAAGTGAACCGTTCCACGAGCCCCGTCTTCCGCCACCTCTCCCCCGCCGCCTCCAGGGCGTCGAAGTCCGCCTCCAGGGCCTTCCCGTCGGGGGCCCTGGCGACGAGGAACAGCGCCTCGCCCCGCCTCCCGAACCTCTCCTCGATCTTCCGCTCCACCGCCTGGACGGCGCTTTTTTTCAGCCCGAGGGAGTCCACTCCCGAATCGAACCGGATGCGGGCCGCCCCGAACGCGGACACGACGAACAGGAGCGCGAAGACGGCGACGACCTTGCGGCCTCCTTCCCCCGCGGCCCGGGCCGCCCACGTCGCCCCGTACCCGGCAGGGCGGCCGGCGGAAAGGAGCAGCGGCCGGGTCCGCGCGACCCACGACAGCAGCGAGGTCATGAGAAGGAGGGTCGCCAGCAGGCAGAGCACCACCCCCAGCCCCGCGACCACGCCCAGCTCGTAGAGCCCCCGGAAACGGGTGACGACCACCGAGAAGAAGGCCACGGCGGTCGTGACCGCGCCGCTGACGGTCGCCTTCCCCATCCCGCAGAGCGTCTTCTCCATTGCGGCGCGGCCCGGCCCCTCCGCCCTGAGGTGTCCCT
>JBLNEU010000211.1:0-10885 GCA_050263015.1 Deltaproteobacteria bacterium
CCCCATCAGCTCGGCGGACAGTTACGTTTTCGCAATCGACAGGCCGGTGCCGGCCGACTCCGGCGCGGCGAAGACCGGGGAGCCCGGCACCGGGACGCCCGCTCAGGGGGAAAAGCCGGGATCCGGCACGGAGCCGAACGCCACGGCGCCCGCCCAGGGCGAAAAATCCGGCGCCGCGACGGAGCCGGCCCCCGCCGTGCCCGCCGAGGGCGGCAGCACGGCCCACCCCCCGTCGGATACGGGCCAGGCCACGAGGAGGTAAATCATGCGGGGCAAGGTCACAACAATGCCGCGAGGACTTACGGCACGAGTTTGCGCCGGAGTCGCCGTCGTGGCGACGGCACTGTCGGTCTTCGCCGGGTCCGCGACCGCCGGACAGATCGAGGCCACGGTGGCCAAGGTCGATGCCGCGGTCGCCAGGGTCGAGGCCCCGGCTCTCAAGGTCTGGGCCCCGGCTGCTCTCGAACTCCCCCCGGTCAAGGGGCCCTCGGTGGCGAGGCTCCGGGATGGCCGGGACGGCTTCATCATCACGGAAGTCCCCGCGATGGAAGAGGCGTGGCGCACGGACTTCGATCGCGCCGTTGCGCTGCTTACGGACCAGGAGTATGGCCGGGCCATCGACCTTCTGGAAAAGGTCATCGCGCTGTCGCCGGGCGTCACGGCGCCCTACATCGACATCGCGATCGCCTACCAGCGCGTCGGCAAGCCGGAGCGGGCCGAAGCGCATCTCCGGACGGCGCTGACGCTGTTCCCCGGGCACCCGGCGGCATGCAACGAATTCGGCCTGCTGTATCGCAAGACCGGACGATTCGCCGAGGCGCGGGCCATCTACGAGAAGGCGGTCGATGGTTTTCCCGAATACTATCCGGCGCACAAGAATCTCGGGATTGTCTGCGACCTGTATCTGAACGATCCCGCATGCGCCCTCGAGCATTACGAGATCTACAGCAAGGCCAGGCCGGAAGACGGCCAGGTCAAATTGTGGATCGCCGACGTGCGCGCCCGGCGCGGTCGCGATTAAGGAGGAGACGATGTGCCGCGCATCGGTCCTGTGTGTGTGCGTGCTCCTGCTCTCGCCTGTCGTGGCGACGGCCGAGGACGTGAGCGAGGGCGAGCAGTCGGTGGCCCGGCTTTCGGTGGACGCCCCATCGGCGGACGAGCAATAGAAGGCCAAGGAGCTCTCCGGCATGTCCATCGTCGGCAACGATGAAGCCCCGAAATCGCTTTACATCGTGCCCTGGAAAAGCTCGGAACTCGGCGCCGAGACCAGCCTGGACACGATGTTGAACGAACGCGATGCGCCGGTGGACCGGGACGTTTTCAAGCGACAGCTTGGATTTTACAGGGTGAGCACGGGCAAATAATCCTGCTGCAGGCAAAAAGGAGGAAAGAAGATGTTTTATTCATTAGTCAGGTTTTTCCAGATGGGCGGTTTCTTCATGTTTCCCATCGTCATCGTGCTTGCGGTCGGGCTGGCCATCGCCGTCGAGCGCTGGATCCACTTGAAGCGCGTCAAGGACGCAAACAGGAAGACGTGGGAGTCGGTCCATCCGGTGCTGGCCAAGGGAGAGTTCGACAAGGCACGGGAAATGGTCGGCAAGGACGAGTCCGACATGGCCCAGATGCTCGGGATGGGACTGGCGCGCCAGGGCGCGGTCCGACGGCGGGAAGACATCGAGATCGCCATGGAAGAGAGCATGATGGAGATGATCCCGCAGCTTGAAAAGCGCACGCAGTACCTGGCGCTGCTCTCCAACGTCGCCACCCTTTTCGGGTTGCTCGGGACCATCATGGGCCTCATCGAGGCCTTTACCGCAGTGGCCGGCGCAAACCCGGCCCAGAAGGCATCCCTCCTCGCCGCCAGCATTTCGACGGCCATGAACTGCACGGCGTTCGGTCTGATGTCCGCGATCCCGCTCTTGTTGCTTCACGCGCGCCTGACGACGACGACCGGTCATATCGTGAACAGCCTCGAAATGGCGGCGGTCAAGGCGGTCAACACGATTTCGACTTTCAGCAAGCGCCAGTTCGAGAGAACTCAAATCCTGAGTGGCCCGAATGCGGTCGGAGCGGAACATGTCCAGGCGATATCGTAACCGGCCGAAGACGGAGTCGTTCGACACGGACATCATGCGCGTATTGAACCTGATCCCGATGATGGACATCCTCACCGTGCTGGTGATCTTTCTGCTCATCACGGCCGTGTTCACGCATATCACCATCATGGAGCTGAACATCCCCACCCAGGCCGGCGGATCCGCCGTCAATGCGCCGAATTTCAGCATCGAGGTGATCGTGCGCAAGGCGGGGCTGGAGATCGCCAACGGATCGTCCGTGGAAGCCGCAATTCCGAAGAAAGACGAGAAATACGATCTCGAGATGCTGTCCAAGATGCTGACGCGCCTGAAGGCGCAGTACCCGGAGAAGGAAGACGCGACGGTCCTGATCGAACCGGATATCCAGTACGATTACCTGATCCAGATCATGGACGCGATCCGCGGGGCCGACGTGCGCGAGGAAGGGAGCGCAGAGATGAAGAAGATCGCCCTCTTCCCCAAGATATCGATAGGAGACGCACCATGAATGAAAGCAGACGAATGAAACGGATGGGCCGCAACAACAGGCGGGATGAGGGTCTCGGCCTGAACCTGATCCCGATGATGGATGTGCTCACTGTTCTGGTGCTTTTCCTGCTCTTTCATTCCTTCAACGGGGAATTGCCGGAGCAGAGGATCGAGCTTCCCGATTCGGTCGTCGAGACCAGGCCGAGGGAAACGCTCGCCATCGTGGTCAGCCCCGAAGCGGTCATGGTCCAGGGGACACCCGTGATCAGCACATCCGAGCTTTATGAGGACAGGGTCGTGACGGTTGCTCAGATCAAGGCGAGGCTGTCGGAGCTTGAACAGGAAATCGGCGTGACGGTTCCCGATAGCAAGGAAATTACCCTGTTGGCCGACAAGACGATTCCGTTCAAGGTGCTCAAGAAGATCATGTCAACCTGCACGGCTTCCGGATACGGAAGGATTTCGCTTGCCGTCGTCCAGAAGGCCGAAAAAACCTAGTGGGGCGCCCGTGAATACATCCATGTTGGCTGAGGAACTCGAGCAGCTGAACATACAGATCGAGCAGGCCCGGCGAAAGCATGACGGGCTGGAAGGCGAGCTGCGCGCCGTCGAGGCGGAGCTGGAGACTTTTTCCGCCGATAGACAGCGGTTCGCCGCCTTGCGAGACGCCTGCAATGCCCTCGAGAAGCTGAAAGAGCTGAAAGCGGATGAACTCTTCTGGGGAGACATTTCGGGGGCCCCGAATATCGCCGGATATATGGAAGGGGCGAGGAGCCGGCTTGCCGCCTTCGAGGCGGAGATCGGCGGGATCCTGGAAAAACAGACATCTCTCCACCAGCAGATCGTTCAATGCCTGGATGAACTCGATATCCTCGACGATGACGTTCGCAGTGCCTATGACCGTGAAGAACGGCGCCAGTCGGAGTACGTCGTCGAGCGCGAGATTTCGTCCGTACCGTATCGCGAAATGGTCATGCCCTGGTCCGGGGAGACGGAGAGCGAAAGACGCTTCCGTCGATATGTTTCCCTCGCGCTCCTGCTGTGTCTCTTCCTCAGCACGACGATCGTTCTGATAAAGCTCCCGGTGCTCAAATCTCCGCCCCTGGTCGTCGTTCCGGAACGCATGGTCTCCTTGGTGAAAAAGGTGCCGCCCAGGCCCGTCAAGGCGCGGAAGGTGGAGCCGAAACAGGCGCGGGAGGCGCCGGAACAGGCGAAGAAGGAACCCAAACCCCCGCCCGATCAGCAGGTGCCGGAAATACCGCCGGAACTGGCCGCCGGCGGCGGGGCGCCGGCAGCGCGGGAGAAAGCCGAAACGGCAGGTGTGCTGAAGTTCAAGGAGGCCTTCAGGGACATGATGAAGGAGACCCCCGTGGCGAAGCTCGGCACCGAGGCCCGTTTAAGCGATGAGAGCCCGCGGGTGAAAGGACAGGCGGTGGCGCAGCGTTCGCTGGTGGCCATGCAGGCCGCGGGCGGCTCCAGCGGCGGTATCGGCAATGCCGGCTTAAGCCGCAACATCGGATACGGCAATGGCGGCCGGCTCGGCGGCGGCGGTATCGGCAGCGGAGGTGGCAGCGGCGGCGGCAGCGGCCCGGGCTTTGTGCGGGTGGCAAGCGCCATTGCGAACCTTGAAGAATCGTCCAGGCCCACGAGCGACGGCATGGCTTCGGGACGTACCGACGAGGAAATCCAGATCGTGTTCGACCGGTACAAGGCGTCGTTATATCGGATCTACAACGTGGAATTGCGCAAGGACCCGACGCTGCGCGGGAAGATGTTGATGCGAATCAGCATCGAGCCGAGCGGCGCGGTGTCCCTGTGCAGGCTGGAATCCACCGACCTGGCGTCGGCCGAATTGGTCGCCAGGATTCTGGAACGCATCAAGAAGTTCAACTTCGGACCGAAGGACGGCGTGCAGAAGGTGACCATCCTGTACCCGATCGACTTCCTGCCCGCCGGATAGGGGAGCGACAACGTTTCCAACCCGATGACGCGGCCGGGAACCGCGTCGCGAGGTCCGTTCGCAGCGCGCGTAAACGATGGGTCGGCGTCGAGACAAAGGGGGAAAGGAATGAGACACAGGGGATGGTCGCCTCTTGCTCTGGCAATGGTGTTTCCCGTCATGTTATTCGCGGTTTCGTGTTCCAGGAAGGTGGTCCAGACCCACTCCCAGCCGGTATCGATGACCGATCCGGAAGCCCGGAAAAGCCCGGCCAAGCCAATGCCGGAAGTGCAGAAAAGCCCGGTCCGCCCCGCGACGGAAGTCCGGAAAGACCCGGCGGGGCCCGCGGCGGTTGCCGAGCCGGACGGACGGCGCGATGAAGCCCGGCTTCGGGCGGAAGCCGCTGCCCGCCTGGCCGCCTTGACGGCGTTTGTCGGCGAGAATGTCCACTTCGCATTCGGCAGCTCCCTGTTGTCGGACCAGGCCCGGCAGATCCTGAACGGCAAGGCCGGGTATCTGCGCTCGAATCCGGACATAACCGTCACGGTGGAGGGACATTGCGACGATCGCGGCACGAATGCCTACAATGTCGCCCTGGGCGAACGACGTGCCCGGTCGGTCAAGATGTTCCTCGTCGACCTGGGCATCGGCACCGATCGGCTGAACACCGCGAGCTACGGAGAAGAACGGCCCGTCGCCCCGGGGCACGACGAGGCATCCTGGGCCGCGAACCGCAGGGCGCAGTTCGTGATCGACCGATCCGCGGACGATCGCAGGTCCGTCAAGAACTGATCATGGAAAAACATCACGGGATGCCGGGCATGGAAATCAGCCCGGCATCCCGTCGGCGGGCGGAGTGGGCGCCGCGACGGGACACCCGTCACTCTTTATAACACCTGAGCCCCTTGCTGAATGCCAGCCGCTGCCCCGCCAGGAGAGTGTCCGCAAAGCGCTCGGCAGCGACGAACGACGATTCCGTCTCCTGCACGCTCGATCGGACCCCCGCCGCCTCGCGGCGGGCGCGGTCGAGTTCCGCCTTCGCCGCCGCGAGCGTCCCCGGCGCGCAATCCCCCGCGCCCATCCGTTCCGCGTCGCGGATCTTCGCGGCGACCGCGTTCGTGCGTTCCGCGAATCGCGCTGCCAGTTCACGCTTGGCGTCGGCACGCGCAACGAGATCGCGCGTCGCCTCCCGCACGAAGACCGGGAAGGCGGGCTTCAGAGCCGGGCGACCCACCCGCAACCGATACTCCATCGACGCCAGGTAGACAAGAGACGGACTGCAGGACTCTCCGTCCTTTTCCGGCCGTACGCTCGCGCGTGCCGACGGGCGGGCCGGATCGGCATCCCGCGCCGGGCGCGGCGAAGACGACGAGCCCCAATGCGCGGCGGTCGCGGCCCAATCCGGAGGGATCTCGTCCGGAGAGTATCGCGAATCGCCGCTCGCCACCGCGTGGAGCGCAGCGGAAAATTCCTCCGACGAGACATACCCAAGCCCGTTGGATTTGAAAGTATCCGAATAGCCGATGTCGGGACAGCCTGCGCCGGGCGGGACTCCGGGCGCGTCGAGCGCCGGGGAATGGGCGCGGTCCCGCATCTCCCCACCCGCGGACGGATAGCTCGACGAGAATGCGCTGCCCGAAACCGCCACCGCCAGGACAGCCGTGACGCTCAATGCATATCCCGGTCTCATTCGACCCTCCCCCTTTTCGAAAGATATGGACCCGGCTGCCCGGTACGGTCCGCGCGGTCGCGGACGCGCCCTGCCCCCCTGCGGCGTCATTTCCCCGGCCGCTCCCGGTTCCCGTTAACGGGGAGCCATTCTGCGAGTCACGCACTGGAATCGGGTCCCCAGGCTCGCCGCGAACCTCCTCGCCTGCAGTATGTCGTCGGCTGTCGCCTCGGCGGCGGCGAGGTCCGGCTCCAGCCACGCGGCGCTGTAGTAGCCCTCCTCCCACTCGTGAACCACGTGGTCCAGCGCCACCTTGAGCTTCGCGAGTTCCCTCGGGGCGCAGGAACGGGCGCCCAGCTCCTCGGCCTCGGCGATCTTCGCCTCGATCGATCGCGCGCGAACCATGGGATCGACCCGGTTGGCGTGCATCGCGGAGCAGCCGCCCGTCATGACCAGCAGCACGACGGCAACGATCATCGGATGGCTCATCTGGGCACCCCCTCCGCCTTCCCGGCCAGCGCGGCCGAATGGCGTCTCGATTTTTCCGAAAATTCGATCACCCCGCGGATATCGCCGCCATTCAGTTCCTCCTCCGCCAGCTCCAGGTATTCCTTTGCCATGTAGTACGAGTACGGGTCTGCGTACTCCCCTCCGGCCGCCTCGGCCGCAAGAAACGATGCCCGGGCGCTCCTGACCGCCTCCTCCCTTTCCGCCCGATTCGGAACCGCAGGCGCGCCCGCAGCCGAGGGCGTCTGCCGGACGGCCCCCGAGCCGCAGCCGGACGCGACGGCGGCCAGAAGCAGGAGCAGTGCTCCCGCCAGATGACAGAATTTCGCCATGGTCCCCCCCCCGTTGTGCTCGGATGGGGCTTGGGGCATGCACCGAACGTGCCATCGACTCGGGAGGAGATGAGCCAATAGAAACAATGTTTTACGAAAGCGGTGCCGTCGAACGGATTGCAGAATCGTTAGATATATCAGGACGGGTTACGAATATCGATACTCGGCCCGCCGCACCCAGCCGCTCGCCCCGTGGCTCGCCGAAGGCGGTCACTCAAGTCTTTCTCGTACCCGCGACGGCGCGATCCACCGGCTCGCGCGATTCAAGGAAGCGCGTGCCTTCCGGCCTCGCGCGCGTTCCCGCCGGCGCGCTTTCGAAACGTCGTTGCCGGCCTTCCGCGGTGATATAGTGGCGGCTGCGGAGGAAGAAACCCGTGAAGCCCAAGCTGCCCGAGATCGGCAAGGTATCGTCCGACATCTTCGAACAGGTCATCCTGCCCCGCCTGGGACGGAAGCGGCCGGAGGTCCTGGTGGGTCCGCGTCACGGGGTGGACGTGGGGGTCGCCGACCTGGGCAACGGCCAGGTGATGGTGACGACGACCGACCCGATCTTCGTCGTTCCCCCCTACGGCTGGGAGCGGTCCGGCTGGTTCGCGATCCACATCCTGGCGTCCGACGCGGCGACGTCGGGCTTCCGGCCCGGTTACATCACCATGGATCTCAATCTCCCCCTCTCCATGACGCGGGACGACTTCGAAGCGTTGTGGGAAGCGATGCACCGCGAATGCGACAGGATCGGCATGGCCGTGCTGTCGGGACACACGGGCCGGTACCAGGGGTGCGAATACCCGATGATCGGCGGCGCCACCGTGATCTGCATCGGCCCCGGGGACCGCTACGTGACGCCGGAAATGGCGCGGCCCGGGGACGTCGTCATCGTCACCAAGGGGGCCGCCATCGAGACCGCCGGCCTGTTCGCCGTCACCTTTCCCCGGCGCGTGGCGGAACGGTACGGCGAGAAGACGGCGCGCGAGGCCGAGGAGATCTTCTGGCAGATGTCGGTCGTGGAGGACGCGCTCACCGCCGCGGAAGCCGGGGTGCGCGACGCCGGGGTCACCACCATGCACGACGCGACCGAGTGCGGCGTGTGGGGTGGTCTCTTCGAGGTCGCCCGGGCGTCCGGCGTCGGGATGACGATCGACAAGGAGAAGATCATCGTTCAGGACGTCGTGCGGAAGGTGTGCGACCTGTTCGGCGTCGATCCGTATTCGTCGATCAGCGAGGGGACGCTGATCCTCACGTGCCGCCCGCACAAGGCGCGGGAAGTGGTCCGGCGCCTGGGCGACAAGGGGATTCCGGCCACCATGGTCGGCGAAGCCGTGGACTCGCGGAACGGGTTGAGGATCTTCGAGGGGGGAACGTCGCGCGAACTGACGCATCCCGAGGTGGACCCGTTCTGGGCCGCCTTCGGAAAAGCCGCCTCGCAGGCCGGCTGACCGGCCGCGGGCCCACGGCGGCGCGGGACTTCCCCGGAATTCGCGCGATGGACGACGCGCTCTCCCCCGCCCGCTGGCGGCTCTGCGTGATCACCGACGAGCATCTGGGCCGGGGCCGCTCGCACCTCCGGATCGCGGAAGCGGCGATCCGGGGCGGAGCCGACGTCGTCCAGCTGCGCGACAAGACCGCCTCCGGCCGCCGACTATACGAAATCGCGCTTGGGCTGCGCCGGCTCACCCGCGAGGCCGGGGTCCCCTTAATCGTCAACGACCGTCTCGACGTCGCCCTGGCCGCCGACGCCGACGGGGTCCATGTCGGCCGGGGGGATTTGCCCGCCGCCGTCGCGCGCAGGATCCTCGGGCCCGGCAGGATCCTGGGGGTTTCCGCCGGGACGGTCGAGGACTCCGTGGCGGCCGAGCGGGACGGCGCGGACTACCTGGGCGTGGGGCCGGTCTTCGAGGCCCGGGCAAGCAAGGCGGACGCGGCGGCGCCGCTCGGCCTCGAACTCGTCACGCGGGTCCGCCGGGCGTGCCGTCTCCCCATCGTCGCGATCGGCGGCATCAATCCCGGGAACGCCCGGCTGGTGCGCAACGAGGGAGCGGACGCGGCGGCGGTGATCTCCGCGGTCGTCTCGGCGGACGACATCGCGGAGGCGGCAAGGCATCTCAAGCGCCTGCTGAGCGGCCCGGAAGAAAGCGGTTGACGAAGATTCCCGTACGAGCGGACCTCTTCCGGACGGCGCGGACACTGCAGGAGGACGAGGAAACATGAAGAAGGCGCTGACCATTGCCGGGTCCGACAGCGGCGGAGGCGCCGGGATCCAGGCGGACCTCAAGACGTTCATGGCGTTCGGCGTCCACGGGATGTCGGCCGTCACGGCGCTCACGGCCCAGAACACGGTGGGCGTCCAGGGGATCTTCGACGTCTCGCCCGAATTCGTCAGGGAGCAGATCCGGAGCGTCATGACCGACATCGGGGCCGACGCCGCCAAGACCGGGATGCTCTCCAACGCGGCCATCGTGCGGGCGGTGGCGGAATCGGTCCGCGATTTCCGGATCCCCAACGTGGTCGTCGACCCGGTCATGATCGCCAAGAGCGGCGCCGCGCTGCTCGCGCCGGAAGCGCGCAAGGCCGTGGTCGAGGAACTGCTCACGCTGGCCACGGTCATCACCCCCAACGTCTTCGAGGCCGAGGCGATCCTGGGCCGCCGCATCGAGGATCTCGACGCCATGAAGGAAGCAGCTCGGGAGCTGATCCGCACCGGGTGCCGCTGGGTGGTGTTGAAAGGCGGAGGGCTGGACATGGGACCCGAAGCCGTCGACGTCCTCTGCGACGGCCGGGATCTTCATCTGCTCCGGTCGCCGCGATCGGACGCGAGGTACACCCACGGCAGCGGCTGCACGTTCGCCTCGGCGATCGCCGCGTGCCTGGCCCGGGGGCTGGCGCCGCCGGACGCAGTCAAACGGGCGAAGGATTACGTCACCCTCGCCATCCGGACCGGGTTCCCGATCGGAGGCGGCCACGGTCCGACCAACCACATGGCCGGGGTCTCAAGTGAATGGTAGACAGCAAAAACAAGCAGTTAATACATCAGGATTAATCTAATACCTTTTATTATTCCGCCGACCAGATCATGGCCGGGGGATTGACGCGCGCGCCGGGACATTGCCCGGCGCGTGCCCGACTCGAGGTGTTCGCTCAAGCACCGTCGACCGCCGGCGGGGGCCCGTTCACCCGCGGCGACGACCCCCGTCCTTTTGCCGAAGCGATGCCCATCGTTTCAAGGATCGTCCCTTCCGCGCGCCTCAGCGCGGCAAGGTTGACGTTGTAGCTGGCCAGGGCCCGGGCGTATTCCCGCTCCGCGGAGCCGAGCTGATCCTGGGCCCGCAGCAGGTCGTCGCTGGTGCTCTGGCCCAGTTCGAAGCGGGCCGTCTCCCCGGCGACCAGCGTCCTGGCCGCGTCGACCGTCACCTTCGCGGAGAGGATCTCCTCCCGGGCGAGACGGACGTTCTTGATCGAGATATGGACCTCGTTCGCGGCCTGCTCCCGGGTCCGCTGAAGGTCCCACCGCAGCTGCTCCTCCTCGATCTCCGCCCGGCGGTACTCCGACCGGGGGCCCGCGTTGCCGATCGGCCATTCGAATTCAAGCAATGCCGAGTACCCCGTGTAGTCGTCATGGTACGCCTTGTCGAGAACGTTGTTCGTGGACGTTCCCAGCGCGTTGATGGTGCCCGCGAGCTTCGCGTCGAGCTTGGGAAGACTCCTGTTCCACGCCAGCTTCCTCCGGGCCCCGCCGGCCTCGACCGCCTTCTCCGCCCGGATCACCTCGGGGCGTCTTTTCAGCGCCGTCTGCACCGCCGCCCCGACGTCGATCGCCACCTCGCTGTCCGTGGGGACATCCGTCGGGACCAGTTCCCGGTCGGAAGGGGGCAGGACC
>JBLNEU010000212.1:0-3663 GCA_050263015.1 Deltaproteobacteria bacterium
CGGGAAGACCCGTCCCAGTGGCTCTGGCTCCACCGCCGCTGGAAGACGCGTCCTCCCGGGGAGCCGGACCCTTACGGGGAGCGGAAATGAACGGGATCGTGTTTTTCGACCGCGACGGGACGATCATCGAGGAGGAAGGGTACCTGTGCGACCCGTCGCGGCTCCGGGAGGTCCCGGGAGCGGCGGAGTCGTTGCGCCGCCTCGCGCGGGGCGGGTACCTGATCGCGGTCGTGTCGAACCAGGCGGGGCTCGCCAAGGGAAAATTCAGCCGCGAGCAGATGGAGGCGGTCCACCGCGCCTTCGTCGAGCATTTCAAGGCCCGGGGAGTCGCCTTCGACGGCGTGGAGTATTGCCCGCATCATCCCGAGGGGCTCGTGGCGGAGTTGCGGGTCGCCTGCGGCTGCAGAAAGCCGGGCACGGGGATGGCCGACCGGATCCTCGCGCGCCTGTCGGTTCCCCCGTCGTGCAGGCGATGGATGGTCGGTGATAAAATGAGCGACGTGCTGATGGGGAAAGGGCTTGGGGCGGCCACGATCCTGGTCGCGACGGGATACGGGGACCGGGAGCGGCTCGCGATGGAGCGCCACGGCCTCCGTGCCGATCTGTACGTTCCGAGCATCCGGGAAGCAGCCGACCGGATCCTGTCGGGGAGGACGTGACGTGAGCCGGCAAGCGACGCGCACATTCCGACGTCGGGCCACCGCGGCCCTGCTGGCGGTCGTCGTCCCGATGCTGCTGTCTTGGGGGTGCTGGCGCGGCGCGAAACCGGAGGGCGGGCCCGATGCCGTCCCGACGCCGCCCCCGCCGACGGCGGAAGTCTCGCCCGGCGCCGCCGCCCCCGGACCGGACGCCGCGGGACCCCCGGCCGAGGCACCATCGGCCGGGCAGGCCGCTCCCGGGGCGCAGGGAGAGGTGGAGGAACCGGCGTCGGCGCCGTCGGAGGAGGTTATGGCCGGGGAGGCCCCGAAGCCGGAGGCGACGGACGGAGGCGAAACGGGGGAGGGCGCCCCGCCCGCGGCGGACAGCGCCGGCGACGCGACAGAAGGCGCGGCCGCGCCGGGCGGGAGCGCCGAGGGGCGCGCCGACGGCGCGCGCGCGGGAGCGGCGGCCCGCCCCGGTCACGTCGCCGTCGCCCGGCTTCCCGAGGCGCAGTCGTTCGACCGGAACGGCCCGTACTGGGCCCGGGGGCGGGAGGAGCTCGTCTACCGGATCGAGTTCCTCGGGATCACGATGGGATACGCGCGGTTCGCGTTCAACGGAAAGGTGCTCCTGGGCGGGCGCGAGGTGTACCACCTGAGCGTCCGCGCCTGGACCTCGAACGTGCTTGCGATCATCTACCCGATCAACGACACGATCGAGTATTACATGGACATCAGGACGCTCGCGCCGCTGCGCCAGGAATACACCTCCGCGGGGCGCAAGAAGAAGGACAACGTGACGACGTACGACCAGGAGACGGGCCGCATCGTCTACCGCGACAGGGAGTCGGGCGAGATCCGCAGGCAGGTGGACGCGGTCCCGGACGTCTACGACCCGGTCACGCTCGCGTACTTCTTCCGCTCGCGGGAACCGGACGGCGACGGAAAGGGGAGGAACGTGTACGCCGGCCGCAAGGTCTGGGAGATCTCCGCGAAACCGCTGGGCGTCGAAAAGATCGCGACGGACAGGGGCGAGTTCGAGACGACCGTGATCCGGCCGGTGATCAGGCGGAACGGGAAGGTCGAGGACAAGGGGGACATGCGGATGTGGATGACGCGGGACGAACGGAAGGTTCCAGTCCGCATCTACGCGAAGTTCAAGAAGATCAGGACCTGGACCCTGGTCGGGGAACTCATGCCCGAACGGAAAGGGGGGTAAGACCATGGACGAGGAGCTTCTGGACATCCTGGCGTGCCCGAAATGCAAGGGAGCGTTGACCCTCACCCCCGAGGAGTCCGAACTCCGCTGCGCGACTTGCCGGCTCGGATTCCGGATCGACGACGGCATTCCGATTCTCCTGATCGACGAGGCGGTCCCTTATGAATGACGGCGGGTTCACCGCCCGCGCCCTGGGGTACATCGCGCGCTTCCCGTCGTGCCGCCTCCTGGTGGTCGGAGACGTCATGCTCGACGAGTACGTGTGGGGGAACGTGGGGCGCATCTCGCCCGAGGCGCCCGTCCCGGTCGTCGCGGTCACGCGGGACACGCGCGCCCTCGGCGGCGCGGCGAACGTGGCGGTCAACGCGTCGTCGCTGCGCGCCCGGGTGCGGCTGGCGGGGCTCGTCGGGACGGATCCGGCGGGGCGGGAGGTCGCCCGGCTGCTGCGGCGGCGCCGGATCGGCGTGGACGGCCTGGTCGCCGACCCGGACCGGCCCACGACCGTGAAGACCCGCGTGATCGCCCAGCACCAGCAGGTGGTCCGCGTCGACCGGGAGAAGAAGGAGCCGCCCTCGGACGCGACCCGCGACGCGCTGATCCGCAAGGTCAAAGCCGCCGTCGCCGACGTGGACGGGGTCGTTCTCTCGGACTACCGGAAGGGCGCGCTGTCGCAGGGACTGGTGGAGGAGACGGTGGCCGCCGCGAAAAAGCACGGCGTCTTCGTGGCCGTGGACCCCAAGCAGAAGGATTTCGCCTATTACCGCGGTTGCACCCTGATCACCCCCAACAAGGCGGAGGCGGAGGCCGCGCTCGGCGGGAAGGAGCTCGGCGGGGACCTCGAGATCTGGGAGGGCGGAAAGGCCCTCATCAGGAGGAGCGGCGCCAGGGCCATCCTCATCACGCGGGGCGAGGAGGGGATGAGTCTCGTCGAACGGGGGCGGACGTCGTTTTTCCATATTCCCGCGCGCGCGCGGCAGGTCTTCGACGTCACGGGCGCCGGCGACACCGTCATCGGGACCCTCGCGGTCGGCATGGGGGTCGGGGCGCCGCTCAGGGACGCCGCGCTCCTGGCCAACGTCGCCGCCGGCGTGGTGGTCGGCGAGGTCGGGACGGCGCCGATCACGACGGAGAAGCTGACCCGCGCCCTGCGGCTCCAGGACAAGGAGACCGAGATCGGATGAGCCGCCGGGCCGTTCCCCCGCCCGCCAAGCTCCTGGCATCCGTGATCTACCGGGACGAGGCGAGGTTCGCCGACGCGCGCGGGCTCTTCGCGGAGCGCATCGGGGCCGTGGAGCGGGTCAGCGACCGCTTCGCCTTCGACTTCACCGATTACTACGCGCGGGAGATGGGCGCGCCGCTCGCCAGGCGCTTCGTCGTGGCGGCGGACCCGGTCGCGCGGGACGCTCTGGCCGCCGTCAAGGAGGCGGCGGAGCGGATCGAGGAGGCGCTTGCGGTCGACGGGCGGCGGACCGTCAACATCGATCCGGGGCTTTTGACGGACGAAAACTTCATCCTGGCGACCGGGAAGAACTACAGCCACCGCGTATACCTGCGGGACGGCGTCTTCGCCGATCTCGCCCTCGTGTACGGGAAGGGTGGGTATCGGGCGCTGCCATGGACGTACCCCGATTACGCGTCGGACGGCGTCCGCGCCTTCCTGGCGGACGTCCGCGCCGCGTACCGGGAGGCGCGGGGACGGGGAACGGAGGGTCGGGCATGCCGTGGATGAGCATGACGGGGTTCGGACGCGGGGAAGCGCACGGGGAGGACGTCTCGGTGATCGCGGAGGTCCGCTCCGTCAACCAC
>JBLNEU010000213.1:0-4511 GCA_050263015.1 Deltaproteobacteria bacterium
AGAGGGGGATGCCGGTCCGGCCGGGGCTCCCGGCCGGAGAGAGCGGGACTCCGCGGACGACCGCGGAGCCGATGCCCGACGCCTCGCCGCCGACCACCGTCGCTTCGCCGTCCCCGAGGGACGCCGCGAAGGGCCGTCCGGGCATCGCGCGGAGCGGGAAAACGCCACGACCCGCCGACGACGGGATATCGGCCGCGGCGCCGACGGCGGCCCGGGAACCGGCCGCCCCGCCGGCCGCGCCCGCGGAATCACGGGTGGCGGCGCTTGCGCCCGTGGCCGGGAAGGCGGAATCCGCGGGCGGCGCCCCGGAGGTCGAACACCGGGTCGGCGGGATGCACGGGGTCCCGGCGCATCCCGCGGCAAAGGCGCGGCCGGCGTCGCCGCTCCCGCCGGCGGTGACGGCCGCGCGGGTGAGCTCGGCGGAAGAGGCGATCGAGCCGAGGGTCCTGGCGGCGCCGCCGTCCCGAATGCTCCGGCCGCTGCCGTTCGGGCGGGAGGTGACGCTCGAGGTGGCGTCCGCGGAGAGGGCGGGGATCGAGGAGAGGGTCGTCGCGGCGGCGGAGCGTCTCGGCGGCGGAGCGCACCCCGGGGCCGCCCCCGCCGCGGATAGCGCGCAGCCGGTCGCTCCCTCGGCCGTGCGGGTCCACCTCCCGGCGGCTTCGGCCGGCGCGTTTCTCGACGCGCTGAAAGGGCTGGGAACGATTCCCCCGGAGGGGATGCCGGCCGCCGTCGACCTTCCGGCGGGACCGTCCCCGGGAATCGTGGCCTACACGGTGCGGATCAGGGTCAGATGAATTCGCCGCCGGCGCGGTCGCGCGCAACCGCCTTGAGATTCTCGCGCTCGCGACGGTACTTCTCCTTCATCCCGATCAGCCACTCGCCGTGGGCCTTCATGGCCTCGGGCCCCCGCCACGTGTGCCCCGGCGGCCGCGTCTCGATCCGCACGCCGCCGCCGTCCGCGGAGACTGTCCCGGTCCCGCCGCACATCAGGCAGTAGACCCGGTTCCCGCCGCGGAATTCGAAGTACGTCCCGCCGCACTCCGTGCAGGCCGGACCGTCGGGCCGGGATTCGCCGGGCGAGAACAGGGCGGACGCCAGCCGGGACGAGGCCGCCCTTCCCTCCTCCGACAGCAGCGCCTCCCCCGGGAGCGCGGCCCTGACGAGGGCCCGCCCTTTCAGCGTCATCCCCGACGCACGGACGAAGTTCTCCACGCCCATCAGCGCGAACCCCTCCCCGTCCTCCATCCCGGCCGTCGCCACGGCCACGGCCGGCTTCCCCGCCAGCGCGTCCACGTGCCGCCAGAAGTGGAGCCCGCGGTCGAGGAATCGCTGGATCGACGAGTGGGTCCCGTGAAGGTAGGCGGGGGCCGCGACGATCACCCCGTCGGCGGCGAGCAGGGCCGCCAGCACGGCACCGAAATCGTCCTTGAGCGGACATTCTCCCGTGAGGCACCGGTAGCACGCCTTGCACGGCCGGATGTCCCTCTCCACGAGGCGGACCATCTTGAGCTCCGCGGCTTCCGGAAGGCGCGACGCAATGTCCTTCACCAGCAGCTCGCAGTTGCCCATCCGCCTCGGGGACCCGATGATTCCCAGGACCTTTCTCACCGCGCCTCCTTCCCCGCCCGGCCGAACAGGGTCCGGTATTTCCGGCAATCCCCGAACTTGAGATACGGGATCACGCCGGCCGTCGCCTCCGCGCTCATCGGGATGAACTTGCCGGAGGCCTTGACGCAGACCACCCCGCCGCACCGGATCTCCCCGGTGCTGTAGGCGATCCGGCCGGCGTCCTCGAGAAGCCGGCTCTCGATCCGGGCCTCCTCCCCGACGGGCACCGGGCGGATGTACTTGACGGTGAGCTCCCCCGTCACGTACATCGGGTGCTCCCGCCCGAAGACCGTGGCGGCCCACCCCATCGACTCGTCCAGAAGCGCGGCGAGGACCCCGCCGTGCGCGACGTTCTTGTAGCCGTTCACGTGCCGGGGAAGGACGACGTCCGCCATCACGGCGTCCCCCTCCACGAAGAACCGCGCCCGGACGCCGCAGGCGTTCTCGTCGCCGCAGCAGAAGCATCCGGACGAGTGCGGCAGGTATTCGCGGTCCCTCCCGTTCATCCGTCCGCCCCCCGTCGGCGTCGTCCGTTCCAGAGCGCCCCCTGGCACGAATCCCGCTCCAGGAGCGCCGCCGCCACGTCCCGCGCCATGTCGCGTCCCCCCTTCTCCCACATCGGATCGAGGAGCAGGTGGGGGGGGGCCGAAGCGATGAGCCGCATCACGGAGACCTCGGGGGCGAGGCGCTCGAGGAACGCGACGCACGCCGCCAGGTAGTCGTCGTACGCGGGCGCCGCCACATCTCCCCGCCTCCAGGCGGCCTCGAACCCGCTCCCGCGGACGACGTGAAAATGGTGCAGCTTCACGGCCTGGACCCCGAGGCGCGACAGGTAGCCGGCCGCGGACATGAAATTCTCCCGCGTGTCCCCCGGAAGCGCGTAGATGAGGTGGGCGCCCACGTCGATCTTCCGTTCCCGGAGAGCGGCGACCGCGTCCTCGAAGTCGCGCACGGTGTGTCCCCGGTTTACCCGGGCGAGGACGTCGTCGGAGATGGACTGGAGGCCGATCTCGACCGAGACGTAGTGGTCCCGCGCGATCCGCGACAGGACGTCCAGCACCTCCGGGCCGAGACAGTCCGGCCGCGTCCCCACCGCGATCCCCGCCACGTCGGGGTGGCAGAACGCCAGGCGGTACTTCCGCTCGAGCTCCTCCGGCGGGGCGAACGTGTTCGAAAACGGTTGGAAGTAGACGAGGAAACGACGGAACGAACGGTGCCGGCCGGGAGACTGGATCGTCCGGCGCACCTGTTCGTCGATGGGCAGGCCGGGAAAGTGGATGCCGGCCGTGAAGGCGTCGTTGTTGCAGTAAAGGCATCCCCCGGTCCCGATCGTTCCGTCGCGGTTCGGGCAGGTGAAGCCCCCGTACACGGCGATCCGCGCGGCGGGGTTGCCCAGGCGCCGGCGCAGGTACGACGCGTAGTTGTGGTACCGGAGGTCGGGATTCAGCGGGGGAAGCGGGTTGAGCACGCCCGGGTCACCCTCCCACCCGGGACATCGGCTCGGCGGACGGGGACGCTTCACCGCCTCCGCCCAGGTCGTGGCCCTCGTGCTTTTCGCCCACGGCCCGCCGGAAGAGGTCGGCGACGGCCCGGTCTCCCGCCCCCCCGCGAAGAACCGCGCGCATGTCCAGCGTCTCCCGCGCGAAGAGGCAGTTGCGCAGCCGGCCGTCGGACGTGAGGCGGAGGCGGTTGCACGAGGCGCAGAACTTCCGGGAAATGGGCGAGATGATGCCGAGGGTCCCCCGGAACCCGGGAACGTCATAGGTCACCGCGGGAGTGCTGCCGGCGCCGTTCCGTTCGCGGGCGCCCGGCAGCGAAAGGATGCGCCGCCGGATCCCGTCGGCGGAGACGTACCCTTCGGAGGGAAGGCAGCCGACGGGCATCCGCTCGATGAAGCGGACCTCCACGGGCATCTCGCGCGCCAGGGACAGGAATTCGTCCACCTCGCCCGGGTGGAGCCCGGCGACGAGGACCGCGTTGATCTTCACCGGGAGCAGTCCCGCCGCGATCGCGGCGTCGATCCCGGCCAGGACCGCCGGCAGGTGGTCGCGGCGCGTGACCTCGACGTAGCGGCGCCGCCGGAGGGTGTCGAGGCTGATGTTGACCCGGTGGAGCCCCGCGGCGGCGAGGGGCGCCTCGAGATCGACGAGGGCGACGCCGTTCGTGGTCAGGCACAGGTCCGCGATCCCCGGCACGCGGGAGAGGTCGCGGACGAAATCGACGACGCCGCGGCGCACGAGCGGCTCACCGCCCGTGATCCGGACCTTCCGGATCCCGAGGGAAACCGCGATTCGGGCGACGCGCAGAAGCTCGCCGTACGTCAGGATCTCCTCCATCGGCTTGAGGGGAATTCCCTCGGGGGGCATGCAGTAGACGCACCGGAGGTTGCACCGGTCCGTGACGGAGAGCCGGAGGTAGTCGACGGCGCGACTGAAGGAATCTCGCAGCACTCCGCTATTTTACCAGAGACGGCGGAAGGGCGGGGCCGGGGAATCGCGCGCCGAGCTCGCGGCGGTGGTCCCGGATCTCGCGGAGCGTCTCTTCCGGGCAGCCGGCCTCCCCCTGGCGGGCCCGGAGCGCCTCGCAGCCGCTTTCCGCCTCCGCGAAGGCGGCCTCGGCCGCCGAAGGCAGGTTCGCGCGCGCCCGGAGCACGCCGAGGGTGTCGAGAACCGCGGGAGGACGGAACGTCCCCGCCGCGAGCGCCGCCTCCAGCCGTCGCAGGGCGTCCCCGATCCCGTCGCCGGACAGGATCGCGGTCCACGCCAGGTTGTTCTCCGCGTCGAGGTCCCCCGGCCGGATCTCGAGGACCCGGAGGTATTCGCCGCGGGCCTCCGCGTATCTTTTCTGCGCCAGGCGGACGTTGCCCAGGTTGACGCGGGCCTGGACAAGGCCGGCGTCCTTCT
>JBLNEU010000214.1:0-3202 GCA_050263015.1 Deltaproteobacteria bacterium
GCGCGGCTCGTGGAGATCTCACGCTGGCTGAAGGAGTCTCCCGAGTTCGCCTACATCTATCTGGTGGACATCACCGCCACCCACTGGCTGGAGCGCGACTACGAATACGAGGTCGCCTACCTTCTCTGCTCGCTGAAGAACAATTCGCTGCTTCGGCTCAAGGTGCGGCCGGCGGGGGGCGGCGGCAGCGTCCCGACCGTGACGGAGGTCTGGCGCACCGCCGACTGGCAGGAGCGGGAGGAGTGGGACAAGGTCGGCGTCGTCTTCACCGGGCACCCGAACCTCAAGCGGATCCTGATGCCGGAGGACTGGGAGGGGCACCCGCTCCGGAAGGACTACAAGTATCCGGAAGCCTGGCACGGGATCAAGCTATGAGCGCCCACCCGAAGCCCGACGTCTCCGCGCTCCCGACGCAGGAGATGCTCATCAACATGGGGCCGCAGCACCCGAGCACCCACGGGGTGCTCCGGGTGATCCTGCGCACCGACGGCGAGGTCGTCTCGAACGCCCGGCCCGACGTCGGCTACCTCCACCGGGGCCTCGAGAAGATCGGCGAGCGCCTCACGTACGCCCAGTTCATGCCGTTCACCGACCGCCTCGACTACCTCGCGGCGATGAACTGCAACTGCGCCTGGGCGTGGGCGGTCGAGAAGCTGGCCAACATCGAGGTCCCCGAGCGGGCGGAGTACATCCGGGTCATCGTCTGCGAGCTCAACCGGATCTCGTCGCACCTGATCTCCTTCGGGTCGTTCACCGCCGACATGGGCGCCTTCACCCCCTTCCTCTACTCGATCCGGGAGCGGGAGAGGGTCAACGACCTCTTCGAGGACATCTGCGGCAACCGGCTCACGTACAACTACGCCCGCATCGGCGGCGTCTCGGGCGACCTGCCGCCCGATTTCATCGGGAAGACGACGGAGTTCCTCGACTATTTCGAGCCGAAGATCGACGAGTACAACGAGCTCATCTCGTACAACAAGATCTTCGTCAACCGGCTCGCCAACATCGCGGTCGTCTCCGCCGCGGAAGCCGTCGCCTACGGCCTCACGGGGCCGAACCTGCGCGGCTCGGGCGTGGCATTCGACCTGCGGCGCGACGAGCCGTACTCGGTCTACCCGAGGCTCGACTTCAAGGTCTGCGTGGGGACCGGCGAGCGCGGGACGCTCGGCGACTGCTTCGACCGGTACATGGTGCGGATCAACGAGATGCGCGAGAGCGTCAAGATCGTCCGCCAGGCGATCGCGCAGATCCCCGAGGGGCCGGTGATGGCCAAGGTCCCGCGCGTGTTCAAGCCGGCCGCCGGCGAGGCGTACGTGCGCACCGAGTGCCCGCGCGGCGAGACGGGGATCTACGTCATCAGCGACGGGACCGCGAACCCCTACCGCCTCAAGATCCGCACCGGCTCCTTCGTGTCGATGAACATCTTCGAGCCGATCACCAGGGGGCTCATGATCGCCGACATCGTGGCGGTCATCGGATCCCTGGACATCATTCTCCCGGAGATCGACCGGTAACCCGATGGAATCGCTGGCGATATCCCTGGTCAAGGCCGTGCCCGCCCTCTCCGGGGTCCCGCTGTGGACGATCACGACGCTCGTCATGGTCGCCGTCGCGACGGTCGTGCTCGTCTTCGCCCTGACGTTCGAGGGGCTCGGCTCGTACATGCTGCGGAAGGTGGCGGGCGACATCCAGGCGCGGATCGGGCCGAACCGGGTCGGCCCCTACGGGATCCTCCAGTTCCTCGCGGACGGGGTCAAGCTGATCCTCAAAGAGGACATCATCCCGGCCAAGGCGGACAGGTTCCTGTTCAAGCTCGCCCCCTACTTCGTCTTCGTCGGCTCCTTCGCCGCGTTCGTGGTCGTCCCGTTCGGCGTGGGGCTCATCGCCTCCGACCTCAACATCGGCATCTACTACGTCATGGCGATCACGTCGCTGGTCGTCATCGGCGTGATGCTTGCGGGCTGGGCGTCCAACAACAAGTGGGCGCTCCTGGGCGGCATGCGCGCCGCGGCGCAGATCGTCTCCTACGAGGTTCCCGTCGGGATGGCGCTCATGCCCGCGGTGCTGATCGCCGGGTCGCTCTCGCTCCAGGACATCGTGCGGTCGCAGGGGGGGCTCCTCGGGATCTTCGGGTGGAACCTGTTCCACAACCCGTTCACCTTCTTCTCCTTCTTCCTGTATTTCACGGCGGCCCAGGCCGAGACGAACCAGACCCCTTTCGACCTCCCCGAAGCCGAGTCGGAGCTCGTCTCCGGCTACAACGTCGAGTACTCGGGGATCCGGTTCGCGATGTTCTTCATGGCCGAGTTCGGCGACATGTTCGTCGTGGCCGCCCTGGCGACCGCCTGCTTCCTCGGGGGATGGAACGTTCCCTATTTCAACGCCGAGGTGCTCCCGCCGCTGTGGGGGAACCTCCTGTCGCTGTGCGTGTTCCTCGCCAAGGCGCTGGCCATGGTGCTGCTCATGATGTGGGTCCGGTGGACGCTGCCCCGCCTGCGCGTCGACCAGCTCATGCGCATGGCATGGAAGTACCTGATTCCACTGACGTTCATCAACCTGCTCGGCGTGTCCCTCTGGCTGCTCCTCTTCAACGGGAAGGGGATCCCCCAGTTGATCGCCGCGATGATCGGACGATAAGGGGATGGGTTTGAAGGCGTACGTCGCCGACATCTGGGAGGCGGTGGTCACGACCGCGAAGGGGATGCGCATCACCGCTTCGTACGGGGTGGACGCCGGGGAAGAGGTCACGCAGCAGTACCCCGAGGAACGGCGCGAGCCGTCCGAGCGTTTCCGCGGCTTCCTCCACAACGACATCAAGGTCTGCACCTCGTGCACGATGTGCGTCAAGGTCTGCCCGGTCGACTGCATCTCGCTGGAAGCGGTCCGCGGCGCGGACAAGAAGATGGTCCTCGTCTCCTACGACATCAACATCGGCCGCTGCATGTATTGCGGCCTGTGCGTCGAGGTGTGCCCGGTCAAGTCCCTCAAGCACACGAGCGGCTACGAGAAGACGACCATGGACCGCGGCGAGCTCATCCTCCATTTCGTCCACGAGGATCCGAACGAGATCAAGGCCCGGGTCGCGCGCCAGGTCGCCGCGAAAGCGGAAGCGGACGCGAAGGCGAAGGCGGAGGCGGGGACGGAAAGAATGGCCGGAGTCCCCTCTTCGGGGACGCAAGCGGAGGGAACCGCCGGAGTCCCG
>JBLNEU010000215.1:0-3230 GCA_050263015.1 Deltaproteobacteria bacterium
GACGTCCGGCCCGTCCCTCTCGCCCGAGGCCGTCGAGGAGCGGGTCCGGGAGTGGACCGGGATCGGCCTGATGCTCCCGCGGGACGACGAGGCGTTTTCGTTCCGGGGCGTGTCGAGGGAAAAGGTCGGCCGCCAGTCCGCGGCGGCCGTGCGCATCGCCCGGGGCGAGGATCTTTACGTTCTGCTCCTCGTCCGGCAGGAGACGCTCCGGGGGTTCGGAGGGCCGTCCCCGTCGCTTTTCGGGGGGGCGGGTTTCATATCGGGAGAGAAGGACGGGAAGTCGTTCGTGTTCTGGGAGAAGGACGGCGGGTCCTTCATCCTGGTATCCGACGCGGACCTGACGAGCGCGTTCGACCTGGTCAGGCGGCACCTGACCTGAGGCGGGGACAGCCGCAACACACGGGAGGAGGGCGACAACCATGATCGTCGCGAAACGGATGATGAGAAATCCGGTGTCCGTGGACGAAAACGACTCGATGAAGAAGGCGATGGACCTGCTGAGGGACAGGGAGATCCGGCACCTTCCAGTCCTCAAGGGCGGCGACAGGCTCGTCGGGATCGTCTCGGAACGGGACATCAAGCAGGCGTCGCCGTCCCCGGCGACCGCGCTCGAGATTCGCGAAATCTACTACCTTCTCGACAAGGTCAAGGTCAGGCAGATCATGACCCGGCGGCCGTACACCATCTCTTCGACCGCCCCCATCGAGGAGGCGGCGCTCATCATGCGCGAGAAGAAGATCGGCTGCCTTCCCGTGGTCGAGGACGGGCGGCTCGTCGGAATCCTCACCGAAACCGACATTCTCGACGCCTTCATCGAGTCGATGGGGGTGAGCGGGCCCGGGTACCGCGTCGAACTGGCGCTTCCGAACAGGCCGGGGATGCTGTTCGAGGTGCTGAGTCTCCTCAAGGACTTCAGCGTCAACATCGTCTCGGTGGCGACCGCCGCCCACGACGATCCCGAGATGAAGATCCTGATCCTGCGGATCGAGACGAAGAGCTACAAGCTGCTGAAGGCGGCCCTGAAGAAGGCGGGATACGAGATCGTTTCCGCCGATTGACCTGGATCAAGGAACCCGTGCCGGAGTCGCGGCATCGTATACCCTGGGGAAGGGCAAGGCCCCGAGGAGGTGGCGTTGATGAGACCGGAAGTGGAAAAGACGTTGAACAAGATCCGCCCGGCCCTGCAGGCGGACGGGGGAGACGTGGAGCTGGTCGACGTGCAGGGGGGCGTGGTGAAGGTGCGCCTGACCGGGGCGTGCGGCGGCTGCCCGATGGCGACGATCACGCTCAAGAACGGCATCGAGGCGTTGCTGAAGGAGGAGATTCCCTCGGTCGAGCGGGTGGAATCGGTCTAGAACAGCAGGAAAGGGGAGGAGCATGGCGTACAAGATCACCGAGGAGTGCATCGCCTGCGGCGCGTGCGTTCCGGAATGTCCGGTCCAGTGCATCGCGGAGGGCGACCCGATCTACACGATCGACGCGTCCAAGTGCACGGACTGCGCCGCGTGCGCCGGGGTCTGCCCGACCGCCGCGTGCGTTCCGGCCTGAGCGCGGCATCGATTGACGCGCCCGCTCTCCCGAGAAGCGGAGTGCGGCGGGCGGCGGATGCGGGACGAGGGGGGGGGGAAGACAGGTCTTCCGTCCCCCTTTCCTATAAGAGCTTCCTGACCTCCCGGTCGAAGGCGTCCCGGTCCATGTACCCCACGTGGACGTGCCGGATCTCGCCGTCCCTGCCGATGAAGAATGTGGCGGGAATCGCCGAGCCGGCTCCGAAGGCCCGCACGGTCGCCGGGTTTCCCAGCAGGATCCGGTACCCGATCCGGTTGTTCATGATGAAGCCCGGCAGGTTCCCCCGCGTGTCCGTGTCGAGGGAGATTCCCACGACTTCCAGTCCCCGGTCCTTGTATTTTTCGTAGACCGCGACGAATCCCGGGATCTCCTCGCGGCACGGGGGGCACCAGGTGGCGAAGAAGTTGACGACCGTCGGCTTCCCGGCGAAGCGGGACGAATCGATCAGGTTTCCGCTGACGTCGGCGAGCGCGAACGGGGGGACGGTCCGCCTTCCGGCGGGCGCCGGCGCGGCCGTCGAACCGCCATCGCGCGGAGGCGAGGCCGCCCGGTGGCTCGAATACCATGCGACTCCCGCGGCCATGACCCCGGCCGCGACGATTCCGAGGATGAGAGGCGTCTTCTTCAACGGAGCTTCCTTTCGCCGATGTCCGGATCCGCCGCCGTCTTCCGCATTCCCGTCTTCCGCATTCCCTTGTTGTGCGGCGGCCGTTTTGAGATTATAAGATGAAACGGATCGCCCCGCCTTCCTATCTTAAAAAGCGGACCGGCGCGCATGATCCCCGCAGCCGGGGCGGGCCCGGGCTCGGGGAGAGCCGGTGGGTCGGCCGACCGGGCGGGACAAATTCCTTGCGGAGGGGACCGATGGCGAAATGGACGATGGCCGAAGTGTTGCGGCTGGCGCTCCGGCACGAGATGGACAACTTCGGGGAGTACCAGAAGGCGGCCAGGGAGATCGAGAATCCGGCGCTTCGGTCCATGTTCTCCTTCCTCGCCGAGGAGGAGAAGAGGCACATCAAGCTGATCAAGGACAAGATGGCCGAGTTCAAGGTGACCGAGTAGGGCGGAAGAAACCGTTGGCGCCGATATTCTTCGACCACATCTCCACGACGCCGCTCGACCCGCGCGTGTTCGAGGCGATGACGCCGTACTTCACGGCGTGGTACGGCAACCCGTCGTCCCATATCCACGACCAGGGGCAGGCGGCGCAGAAGGCGGTGGACGCGGCGCGCGGGAAGGTGGCGGCGCTCGTCAACGCCGCGCCCGGCGAGATCGTATTCACCTCGGGGGCGACGGAGTCGAACAACCTGGCGGTCAAGGGGGCCGCCGGGGCGCATGCCGGCAAGGCGAGGCACATCGTCGTGTCGGAGATCGAGCACTTCTCCGTCCTCAACGCCCTGATCCCTTTGCGGAACGCCGGCTGGGAGGTCACGCTGCTCACGGTCGACGGCGACGGGCGGGTCGCCCCGGACGACGTGCGGAAGGCGATCCGGCCCGACACGATCCTGGTCTCGGTGATGCACGCCAACGCGGAGATCGGCACGATCGAACCGGTGGCCGAGATCGGGCGGATCGCGCGGGAGCGCGGGGGGCCCGTCCACACGGACGCGGCGGCGTCCGCCGGCCACGTTCCCCTCGATGTCCGGGAAATCGGCGCGGAT
>JBLNEU010000216.1:0-11310 GCA_050263015.1 Deltaproteobacteria bacterium
CCCCGCCGGCGGCTGGCTGCCGTCGGCGATGCTGGAAAGCCGGCGTCGGGCGTTGAATTCCGCCTTGGCCGGCGTACCGTATGGTCAGGGATCACCTTTGTCCCGACGTTGCACGATTCGAGCCATGCAGGCCGCGTCGGAAATTTCCCAGAGTTATCGGCTTCACGAAAGGCGACCGACGGTCGGTCGGGCGCTGCGGCGGGCAGGAACTTCGAAAATCTGCGACTCGTTTTCGAGAAATTTCAGGATCGGGCGTCGCGGCAGTCTCCCGCAACCCTTCGGGTGCCCGGGCGGGATTTGCCGGGCTGCACGCGGACCTTGTCCGGGCAGGCGAAAGTCGGCCCGAATCGGGCGGCCCGTCGGCCGCCCCGAGTCCTAGCCGGAGTCGGTCGCGCCCTTCTTCTTTTTTGCGGATTGCGCGCGGGCCGCCTGCACCGGCGCGCCCGATGGCGGGTGAACGCGGTTTCCCCCGGCCTCCTTCGCCCGGTACATCGCCTGGTCTGCCCGCCGGATCAGGGAGGCGGGGTCCGCCCCGTCGTCGGGATAGACGGCCAGCCCAAGACTCGCCGTCACGGCGCCCAGAGGTTGCGTTTCCCGGCCGGCGAACGGGTGCGCCGCGATCGTCTCGCGCAGTCCCTGCGCGATCTGCAGCCCTTGCTCCCGGCCCACTTCCGGCAGCAGGACCACGAACTCCTCTCCGCCGTACCGGGCCACGATATCGGATTTCCGGACGCGGCTGCGCAGGATCTCCCCGATGCTGCGGAGCGCGACATCGCCCATCTGGTGCCCGTGCGCGTCGTTGTACTTCTTGAAGGAGTCCAGGTCCAGGACGATGACGGAAAGCGGGGTGCCCTGCCGGGACGAGCGGGCGATCTCGCGGTTGAGCGCCTCCTGGAGGTAGCGGTAGTTGTAGAGCCCGGTCAGACCGTCGCGGGTAGCCCTGTCCCACAGGACCTCGTTGAAACGTTCCAGCTCATCGTTCTTGCGGCTCAGCTCCTCCAACAGCGCCCGGTTCTCCGCCTCGGCTTTCTGGAGGCCGGCGAACGCTCTACCGGCCCGGATGAGATAGGTCGCGCGGTGGCCGAGGAGAGTCCCCTTGATCGGCTTTGTGGTGAAGTCCGTGGCCCCCGCCTCGTAGGCCTTGCGGACCGATTCGATGTCGTCGAGCCCGGTCATCATGAGGATCGGGGCAAGCTCCCCCCCGGGCAGGGTCCGGATGGCCGCGCACGCCGCGAAGCCGTCCATTACCGGCATCAGGACGTCCATCAGGATCAGGTCCGGCCGAAGCCGTTCGAAAGCGGCGACGCCCTCCCGGCCGTCGGCCGCTTCCTCGACGGCCAATCCGGCGCGCTCGAGGGCCGCCCGGGTGATGAGGCGGGCGGAGTCGTCGTCGTCCACGATGAGGACGAGGGGGCGTGCTGCCTGCGTGCCGGTCTGGTTCGTCACGTGTACTTCCTTTGGCATCGGTGATTCATCACCAATGGGTGGTATCGGCGGCGGACACGCGAAAATTCAGCGAAAATAGCGGCGGTTTGGGCTTATATGCCGAAACGGCCGGAAGGATCAAGGACAATTCCGCGACCCGCGAGGCGAGACTGATCATCCGGACAATATCCGGGCCCTTTAGCCCCCGGGCGGGCCGGATCTCCTGTCCCGGGTGATCGCGCCGGTCAACAGCTCCCCCAGCACCGGGTAGAACCGCACTTTGGCGCCCGCGGGCAGATTCCGGACGCCGAACGGGAGCTCGAAGACGCCGTCCGCCCGCGAGGCGGATACGAAATCGCCGGAACCGTGGGAGGGGATCTCGACGATGCGGCTTTCGCCGCCGTCCGACTCGATCCGGGCGAGGCAGAACTTCTTCCGCTCGGCCCGGTTCCGCGCTTCGCGGGCAAGCGGAAGCCAGATGGGCCTCGGGTGATGCTCCGCCGCCCCCGACGCCTTGAGAAGGAGGGGGCGAATCAGCATGGCGAAGTGAACGATCACGGCGACGGGGTTTCCCGGGAGTCCGATGACGACGCATCCCTCGCGGGACCTTCCAGCGTAGATCGGCCTCCCCGGCTTGACGGAGATCTTGTGAACCACCTTCTCGACGCCGCAGGCCGCCAGGACTTCCGGCACGATGTCGATCTCGCCCGCGGAGACGCCGCCGGTGATGACGAGAAAATCGGAGGACAGCCCCTCGACGACCTTGGACCGGATCGCGTCCGGCGTGTCCGGCGCGATTCCCAGGTAAGCCGCGCCCGGAAAGCCCGACTCTCTCAGGGCGGAGAGCAGGAAATGCGCGTTGCTGTTCCGGATGATGGCTCCCGCGGCGTGTTCCCACGGCTCCGCAAGCTCGCCCCCTGTCGCGAGAACCGCGACGGCCGGGCGGGCGGTCACGGGCACCTCCCACCGGCCCACCGCCGCCAGCGTGGCGATGTGGCGCGGCCGAAGCACGGTTCCGCGCGGGATCAGGACATCGCCCTCTTTGGCGTCTTCCCCTTCCGCGGCGATATCCTGGCGGCGTGACGGCGCCGCGCGGAAGCGGACGACGTCACCCGGCAACGTCTCGGCGAGCTCGACCGGGATGACCGCGTCGAACGGCCTGGGGACCTTTGCCCCGGTCATGATCTTGACGCAGTCTGCCTCCCCGGCCGGTCCCGACCAGGCATCGCCGGGGTTGACCGTCGCGATGACGCGGTAGGGGCGATCCGCCTCCTTCCCGCTCCACCGGACGGCGTATCCATCCATTGCGGCGCGATCGAACGGGGGAATGTTCCGGTCCGCGACGACGTCCCGCGAAAGGATCTCCCCGGCCGCCGCGGGAAGCCGAACGATCCGCTCCCCCGGCTCGCGGGCAAGCCCCAGCACGGATGCGATGGCTTCCTCGAAGGAAACATCCTTCATCGATCCGGGCCTCCCGACTCACAGTATATCGATAAGTCTAAAATTGAGAGACTTTCTTGACAAAACCGTCGATAATTTTCTGGACGGATTCGTGACGGAAAGTATTCCGCCGCCGATCGCAGGCGGGCGGCGGGGTCCGGTCGAGGGCATGGGAAACCTCAAGCTCAATCTCTCGGAGGCGGCCGGTTCGCTCGGCGACCTGGCGACCTTCCTTCCCCTCGCGGTCGGCTTGATCACCGTCAACGGCGTCAACGCCACGTCCCTCTTCCTGGCGGCCGGCCTTCTCTATATCGCGGCGGGCCTCTATTACGGCCTTCCGATTCCCGTGCAGCCGCTCAAGGCCGCCTCGGCCGTCGCCATCGCGCTGGCGGTGCCGAAGGAGGCGATCTCGGCCGCCGCCTTCTGGATGGGCGGCATCTTCCTGTTCCTCTCCCTGTTTCGACTGGAGGCGCACCTGGGGAAGGTCTTCACGCGGGCCGTCGTGAGGGGGATCCAGCTCGGGCTGGCGGTCCTGCTCGTCCGCGGCGGGCTCGGCGGCGTGCTCGGGGCCTGGGATCATGTCATCCGGTTCCCCGGGATTCCGGCCTGGGCTCCGGGAGTCGCCGTCGGCACGGCCGTGGCGGCGATCGTCGCGCTGTCCCGGGAGAGCCGCAGGTACCCGGCGACGCTTGTCGCAATCCCGTTCGGCGTGCTCGCGGGAGGAGTCCTGACGTCCCCGTGGATGCCGGGACCCGTCGTGAGCGGCTGGATCCGGCCCGTTGCGGCATTGCCGCTGGGCGCCGATCCGTACATCGTCTTCGTCGTGCTCCTGCTCCCGCAGATTCCTCTCACGGTCGCCAATTCCATCGCCGCGACGTCCGACGCGGCCGCGACCTACTACGGGTCCCGGGCCAAGAGGGTGACCCCCAGGGGCCTCGCCGCGACGCTGGGGATCGGAAACCTCCTGGCGGGGGTCATCGGCGGAATGCCGCTGTGCCACGGCTCCGGAGGGGTGACCGCGCACCACCGGTTCGGCGCGAGGACCGGCGGGGCGAATCTCGTCATCGGGACGGCGTTCGTCGTCGTCGCGCTCCTCTTCGGGAGGTCCGTGACGGAAGCGTCCTGCCTCCTGCCGTCCTGCGTGCTCGGCGCGCTCCTCGTCCACGTGGGGATCCAGCACGCCCGGCTCGTGCGGGACATCGTCGGATCTCCGCGCGAGATCGCGGTCGCCCTCTGCATCGGGGTCGTCACGCTTGCCACCGGGAACCTCGCCGTTTCCTTCGTCGCGGGCCTCGTCCTGGACCGGGCGATCCGCCGGTGCGTCCCGGCGGCGGCCGCGAGAAGCGACGCGCAGGGATAAGTTCAGAAGCTGCTTTTGGTCACGACGAGGAGTTGCGCCCGGTCGATCGACGGATCGCCGTCGAGGGGAAACGCGACGTCGACGTGGACCACGTTGCCGAGGCCGGACCGCGTCATTCCGATCCGCAGGCCGACGCCCGCGTCCCGCAGCAGCCCCTCGTCCGGGAGCCCCCCCGTGGTTCCCCCCCACGCCCGGCCCGCGTCGAAAAAGAGCGCCCCGCCCACCCGGAACAGCCGGAAGAGATACCATGGCGAGAAGTACCGCTGCTCGACGGTGACCAGGAATTTCCGGTCGCCGGCCTGGTAGCGAAGGGGGTACCCGCGCAGCCCGCTGTCTCCGCCCAGCGTCAGTTGGCGGTCGCCGTCCGGCGCGACCTGGCGGCTCCCCGAAAACGATGCGAACGACAGCCAGCGTTCGGACAGTTCGGCGTAGACGCGGGTTCCGGCGGAGAGCGTCGTGTCCCGTGCCGCGCCGTCCTCCGATCTCCCGTCGGCCGCCGCTTCACCCATGACGGTCCAACGTTCGCCGAACCGGCCCCCCTTTGCGAAGGATGCCGAGAACGGCGTCGCGTGGCGGTCCGAGCCGATCCCGGGGAAAGCGTGCCCCACGGTCGCGCGAACGCGCAATCCCAGATGGAAATCCTCCGTCCGTTCGATCTGGTCACGGTTCTTGGCCGTCTCGAAGTCGTCCTCGACGAGTTCGAGCCCGGCGAAAAGGTAGACGAGAACGCGGTCGGCCGGGACCGGGGCGGCAACCGCCTCCCCGGCCGGCGCCGAGAATCGCGACTCGTCCCGGATTCCCCCGAGGAGAAGACGCAGCGCCCAGCCGTCGACCAGGCCCCGGGACCACCCCCCGGAGAGGCGGACGTTCCTCGTCGTCGTCCGGAACCGGGCGGCGACCGTCACGGCGCCGACAAGGGTGTCGATCCGCTCGTTCTCGGCGTAGAGGCCGCCGCCGGCCCACCGCGCATCGAGCGCATGGAAGGGGCGCTCCAGGACGAAGCTCCGCGCGCGCCCGTCGCTGTTGTTGGCGAGCAGAAGGGAGGTTCTCAGCCATGTGCCGAAGAGATGATCGTCCTCGAACGTCACGGTTTCCGTGCGGCGGTCGGGGGTCGATTTTCCCGCCATGCTCAACGAGGAGCCCAGGCCGAGAAGGTTCTTCTCCTTGAGATCGATCCCCGTGGAGTTCCTGCCGCCTTTGCGCTCGAACGAGATCCCCGGCTGCAGGGTCCAGACGTCGCGCGTCCGGACCTCGACATCGACGCGGCCGTCGCGGGCCTCCCCGGGGCGGACCCGGGCGTCGTAGAAATACCCGTTGGACCGCAGGATCCTCTCGGATTCGGCGAGAAGGCGGGGGTCGTACGGATCGCCCGGCCGGAACAGGAGCTGATGTTCGATGACCCGTGGACGGGTGCGGACGTGGAGCCGGTTCGCGAGGCGGAAGAGCCAGTTGTCCTCCCCCGGGTCCTCGAGGTCGAAGATGTTTTCGCGGAGGATCCGGATTTCGCCGACGGCGGCGCCGCCGGGTGCGGATTCCGGCGCGGCCCCGGCGCCTTCATCAGGAAATGCGGGGAGCGCCGAAAGGAGCGCGATCGCGAAAGAGGCCGCCACAACGGTCCGAGACGCCATGGCCGCCTCCCTCCCGTCCGATCCGGGGCGCCGCCGCGTGCCGATGAACACGGTGGCCGGACCGGGCACACCTCCCATTATATTCAGCGCGGTCGATCCGGTCAGGGAAGGTTGAAGCGGGCGGGGCCGGCATATCGGGCGGCGGAGCGTGCGGCTTGCGGACGGTCATGCGCCCGCGGGGACCGGCGAAAAGCGTGCGGCATCCGGGAGCCGGCCCCCGCGGCCGGCTCCCGGGCGCCGCCTTACCACTCTTCCTTTGCCTTTTCGGCCATCCTGTCGAAATACCGTTCCGCGGACGAGAGCCGGGCCGTCTCCTCGACCGTGTACCCGAGCGCCTCGAAGTCGAGGACTCCGTTGCGCGCGTGGCAGTTCGAGCACGCAAGCGCCTTCTCGCGCGTCACGAGGTGGTTGCTTCCGAAATAGATCGTCTGCCACCCCGGGACCGGCTCGTACTCCTTGATCCCGAGAGTCTTCCCGGCCGACGCGACGCCGGCCAGGGTGTCGCCGGTCGCCATGGGGGGCGCGAAGTCCATCGCCAGGAGCGCCCCGCTCTTCTTGTCGTAGAACGCCCGTCCCTCGAATATCTTGAACGGGAAGATCCTGCTGTCCTTGTCGGCGCGGGCCCCCTTCGGCCCGATGAAATGGGGCTCGTTTCTCACCGTCCCGTTGTACCAGGCGTACACCGGGGTCGTCTCGTTCGCCTCCTTGCGGAGGGTCGTCGGCTCGTAGAACTTGTCGGACCCCTGCGTCCACTTCGTGAAGTCCTTGGCGAACGCGCCGCCCGTCCGCGGGATGTGGCAGGTCTGGCACGCGATCCGCGCCGTGTGCCGGTCGAGGTCGCCGTCCTTGTGGGGCTTGTCCTTGTGGCAGTCCGCGCAGGCGAGCCGCAGGCCGTCGTTGGCCCAGTTGTTCGGGTCGAAGCCGGTGGGAATCCGGTGGTCCTGCGCCTTGTGGCAGTCCACGCAGACCATCCCGGCTCTGGCATGGACGTCGGTCTCCTTCGTGAACGCGAAACCCCGCTTGACGAGGACGCCGCCCCCGGCGGCCTCGTGGCACACCATGCAGTTCTTCACGCCGGGCCTTCCGACCGCCAGCGCCGCCTCCTTGCCGCGGTCCTGCCCCATCACGACCCGGCCCATCTCGTCCTTGTACGCCTTGCGCTTGCGGTAGTCGTACTTCGAGGAGTGGCAGACCAGGCAGTCGATCGCGGCCTCGGCGTCGGGCCCGGTGCTCCCCACGTCGCTGATGTGGTTCCCCGGGTGGCACGTGTTGCAGCCGGTGAACTTCGTCTTGCCGGTCTCCGGGCTCGGGGGGATCTCCTTCAGATTGTTGACCATGTCGTTGCCGTTGCACATCGTGTAGATCCGGTTCTTCATTCCATATTCCCCGGCCGGATCGAGGCCGTCCACGTTGGCCGCTTTCGAGGCGTGCGTCCAGTGGACGGTGGACAGGAACGCCTTGGCCGTCCCGGGGTGGCACTCCGCCGCCTCGCACGACGCCGGTCCGTCGTAACCGTTCTTCTCGATCGCTTCCCTGCCGGGATGTTCCCCGGCTTCAGCCGCCGCCGCGAACAGCCCGGCGGCGAGAAATGCCGCGATGACGCGCGTCCTCTTCAAGGGTCCTCCCTCCGTTGCCGCCGGCCGGCGGCCGCGAAGGCGGCCGGGCGCGTCAGCACCCGGCCGTCTTCCGGAAATATTTGCTCACGTTCTTTCCGTCCGCGACGTCGTACTTGCAGCGGATCTCGTCGCCGACGACGATCCGGTGGTCCTTGAACTTGTCGAGCGTGAGGTCGTCATTGACCACGAGGGTGACGATCTCTCCCGTCTTGTTGTCCTTGAGGTCGACCGTCGCCGTCGTGGCGTCCGGGCCCGCGATGTCGATCCTCGTGATGACGCCGACCATCTTGCACTCCTCGGCCCGGGCCGCCGCGATCGGGGACAGGGCGGCAAGGACCAGGAGGATTCCGAACAGCTTCAACAGCGCCGGTTTGCGCATCGCTTTCTCCTTCCGTTCCCCCTAGAACCTGACTTCCAGGGTGGCGTAGATGTCCTGGGCGTTTTCCATCGGGATCAGCATCTGGGCGAACGCGGGGCTCTTCGCGAGGTCGTCGATCTTGACCGGCGAGCCGACCCAGTTGTTGCTCCCCGTGTAGTCGAAGTCGTAATACTGGTAACCGAGACGGACGAACGTCTTGCTGAGGTAGGAGGACAGCGGCTCATAGCTGAACTCCTGGATGAGATACGCCTCGTAGACGTTCCCCCGCGTGCCGAGCTTGGTCGTCCAGATGTCGTCGGATGCCGGCGCGAAGGCGATCCAGTTCTTCGAGCCGTGGTTGTACTCGACGCCGAGCTTCGTGCGGTTCTTGTTGAAGTCGTACCGGCCGCCGACGTAGAAGGCGTTTCCCGTCTTGTCCTCCTTGGCCTCGAGCGACGGTGAGTAGAGGAGCCCGGCCATGCCGTTCGACAGGTTGTTGTTCGGGTGAGTGACGCTCATCGCGCCGCTCGCGAAAACGTTCAGCCTCCCCGGCCCGATGTCCTTCAGGGTGCTCAGGGCCGTGATCCCGTACCAGTCGATGTCTCCGAGGTCGGTCGAGGGGGCCGTGTTCCCGAAGACCGTATTGCTCCTGATGACGGGGAAATCGAAGATGTTCATGCCGCGGTTCCACTGCGCGTTGAGGTACAGCCGGTCCGTGTCGTACGGAACGACGCTCAGGCCGATGAAGTCGGTGTCGCGCAGGCCGTTGCCGGAGCTCGTGGTGAGGCCGTTCTCGAACCCTCGGCCGTAGCACAGCTTCGCGTAGGCGCCCGGGAGCGCTTCGATGTCGGGAGCGTATCCGAGGGTCATCCCGTCAAACGCATAATCCACGAGGATGGCGGGGATGCCGCCGTTGCCCGGCTTCTCGTTGTTCTGGCGCAGGTGCGAGGGGATCCCGCCGGTGGAGGGGCGGCGCCCGACGGAGAACCAGATCGGCTGGTCGAGGATGTTGTTCCAGGTGGCGTACGCGTAGTCGACGACGATCTTCCCGTCAGCCGGGACGTGGCCTTCCGTGCCGTCGAAGACCCCGACGCGGTCGGCGAAAAACGGCTGGACGCCGCCCGCCGTGCTGAGGCCGGACACCGCGACGTCGTCCTGGGACCCGGCGGTCTTGTACATGAGAAGCCGCGCCGACACCGTGACGTTCTTCGTTGCCTTGGCCTTGAGATTCAGCCCGAACCGGTTCGTGTAGAGCACATCGTTTTTCACCTTGAACTCCCCGGTGGGGGAGGGAGGGGGACCGATCATGCCGCCCCCGAGCCACGCCTGGAAAGCCGGGTCCATGAAATTGTAAAAGGCCGGCACTTCGCCGCGCAGGGAATCGATGCGGAACCGGTAATCCCCGCCGATCGTCAGCCAGTCGCCGATCGATTTTCCGGCCGGCTTGCTCGCCTGGTCCTGCGACACCTGCTTCTTCAGCGACTCCACTTCCTTGCTCAGTTTGTCCACCTGCTGCTGCAGGTCGTCCGCTGCCCGCGCCGTGGCGGCGAACAGCATGGCCAGGCCTGCGGCGGTGACCACCGACATCCAGAGAATGCTCAAGACCGTTCTTTTCCGGGCACCCATCGATTTCCCTCCGAGAGAATTTGACCGAGCCCAAGCGGCAGTAGGTATACTGTATACAGCGGTATGTACAAGATCGGTGCCGTTTTAAACCGGAACACCGGAGAACGCAAACGTCTTTATTGACGGTAGGTTAAGTATTTGGCCGAATCAGCGCGACGGGTCGATGTTGCAGAATATTGCATGATGTTTCACGGTGTGGCGCACACCATGTTGCGTACGGTCCGGAGAATACCGGGACGGTGCGCGGGCGGGATCGCGTCTCAAGAACAGGCGGGCCGATCACGGGTCGTCGCGCTCTTTTTTTTCGCGGAACTGTGATAGGGTGGATACATCCAGCGCAAAGGCGGTATGAACCTTGGCGAAAGACGACTTGGCGAGTCTTGAAGGGCAGGTCACGGAGACCCGCGGGGGCGGAAATTTCGTCGTCCGCCTCGAGAGCGGTTCCACGGTGACGGCAAAACTCGGCGGCGCGATGAGACGGTTCAAGATCCGGGTCATCGTCGGCGACCGGGTGACGGTCGGCGTTTCCCCGTACGATCCCACTCACGGCCTCATTCTCTATCGCCACAAGGTCTGACGGGAAAGCGGTCGCGGACGATCCGCGCGGGCGTCCCCCGCGATCGGACGTCCCCCCCTTGCCGTGCGGCCGGTCCAACTGAGAAAATCGGAAGTGGGCGGTAAACCACGATTGTCATTTGCGGTCCCGGCCAATGGCACGGGGAAAGGGGGTGCCCGATGACGTCGATCCGGAAGGCGGGTTGGTTTCTGATGGTGGCTCTCGCGATGGCCGCGTGGACGGGAATCCTCGGGTCGGTTCGCGGCGAGGCGATCGCCGGGGTCATCGCGTCCCGAGGAACGGCGGGATCCGGCGGCGCGTCCGCGGACCTGGAAAAGATCCAGGCGCTCCTCGAGGAGAAAGTCGTGGCGCAGAAGCTCGTCGATTACGGGGTCTCGCCGGAGGATGCGATGGCGAAGGTCCGGACCATGAGCGACAGGGATCTGCACCGGCTGGCGTCCCTGGCGGATAGGGCGGCCGAGGGGACCCACGACGGCCTGGGCCTGGCGATCGGGCTGGCGATCCTCGTCATCCTCATCATCGTGATCCTGAAGCTGTCCAACAAGCAGGTCATCGTCCGGTAAGCGGAGACGCGAAGGTCGGGGGCGACGCCGCTTCCGCGGCGTCGCCCCGGGCCGGCCAATGACCGACGCCTGTCGGTTCGCGGACGCTGTCCGCTAACGCCTCCCTCTCTCGCCACGGTCCTCCGGATCGTCCGCCGGCCGCGTGGTGTTGTCGGCGGGTTTCGCGGGGCGCGATCTCTCACCGGGGGCTGCCGGCCTCCGGCGCCGCTCGACTCCCCGTTCCGCCGGCGCGGGCTGAGAAGGCGCCGTCCTCACGGCCGGCGCCGCATCGCGCGGTCCGCGCTCCTCGCCGGCCCCGGGGCCGGCCGGCGTCGCCTCGGGTTTCGCCTTCTCCGGCGGCGGCGCCTGCGGGCGCGCGGGGGGGCGCTCCATCCGGCGATTGTCGGGGGCGCCCGGCGGCATCTCCCGCCTTCCCCGCTCTTGTGGGACGGTTTCGACCGCACGCTCCCGCCGTTCCGGCTCCCGCGCCGCCGGGCGTTCCGTTGCCTTCGGCGTGGGCTCGGGCCTTGCCCTCTCGGGCGGCGGTGCCTGCTGACGCTCGGGCGGGCGTTCCATCCGGCGATTGTCGGGGGCGACCGGAGGCGTCACCTGCCTCCCCCGCTGTCGCTCCGCCGGCGGGGCTTCCCGCCGCTCCCGGATCCTTTCATTCAGCGGTCGCGCCTTCTCCACTTTCCGGACCTCCAGGGGGCGCGGGCGCGCCTCCGGCCGAATGGCGGA
>JBLNEU010000217.1:0-3629 GCA_050263015.1 Deltaproteobacteria bacterium
ATCCTCAATTACCCCACGACCGTTCTCATCGACGATCGCACGGCCGTCGTCAACGACACGCACGGGATCAGCGCGCTGGCGTGGGACGCAGCCGACGCCGACCTCGTCGTCGGCTGCGGGGACAGCGACGGGAAGGTCGAAGCCGCCTATTACCTCGCCGGCAAGGGCGTGGACGTGTGCATGCCCACCGATCGTTTCCTGCCCGCGCTGATCGGGGCCCGCACGCCCGGGACGATCGTGGGATCCGCTCCCGTAAAACGCGCCCGCGGCGGGGCGCTCATCGGGGACCAGCCGGTCGCGTTCGACATCGATGAGACGATCGTCGTGTCCGATTTCGACGGCGTCTCCTACCCGCTCCACTACTACGACACGCCGCACCGGTATTTCCGGGAGCTCTCAGGCTACCTCCGGGTGCCGCTGAAGATCGTGCCCGTGGTGGTCGGGAAGGAAGACGGGGCCGGCGTCGTCGTGGAGGAGGCGCGGAAGAGGGGCGCCGGGATCATCGGGATCAGGGTCTGGGGGAAACGGGAGCACGACGCGGTCGCAAAGTGGCTTGCGGAGGACCCGAGGCGCCGGGCGGTCCTCTTCCACTCCGCCGTCTACCCCGAAGGATACCGCCTGTTCTTCGAATTTCCGCGCCAGACGTCGTTCGGCGACATCCGCGTCGAGGTTGAATAGCCGGGATCCGCCGGTGGGAGGAGCCATGTTCAGGATCGCCTTCGTCACGTGCCTGTTGCTCGGGACCATTTTCGGCGCGGCCAACGCCGCGGAAAAAACGGCCCCCGGCCCGTCACGCCTCGCCGCGGAGGACAAGGTCTCCGCGCTCGCCCGGAAAGCGGACGGCGACGGGGCGGCCGCCCGCGGGGACTACCGGAAAGCCGCCGAGGCGTATGCGGAGGCCCTCGGGCTCGCGCGCTCCGCGTTCTCGCGCGACGAGAGGACCGCGATGGCGGTCACGATGTCCTGGGGCGGGAAGATCGGGGAGGCCATCCGGGAACTGCGCGCCGTGCTGGACGAGGACCCGTCGAACGCCCGGGCGCGGGTTCACCTGGCGAAGGCGCTGTCGTGGGACGGACGGACAACCGAAGCCGTCGCGGAGGCGGACAAGGTACTCGCGGCGTCCCCGTCCGATCGCGACGCCCTGCTCGCGAAGGCGGACGCGCTTCGGTACCGGGGCGACAACCGACAGGCGATCGGCCTCTACAAGGCGGTTCTCGCCGGCGGGGACGACTTCGACGCGCGGCTCGGGCTTGCCCATGCCGAGCTGGCCGAAGGCGACGTCGCGGCGGCCCGCGCGGACGGAGCCCTGCTGCAGCCCCGCTATCCGTACCAGGAGGCGGGCAAACGGGACTTCGACGCCGCATTCGCGCGCACCGCGAGGCCGACCACCCTGTCGGGCGGCTACTCCTACTACCACGACTCCGACCGCAACCGGGTCAACCGGTACACCCTTTCGGCCGGCCGGAGGCTGGGCCGATGGACGCTCGACCTCGGATACCGGCACATCGATGCCGACGACCCGACGCGCGACGAGCGGGCCGACGACCTCTCCCTTGCCGCCGGCGCGCGGGTCGCGGATTCCCTGAGCATCGGGGCGGGGATCGGGGGAACGCGGACCGGCCGCGGCAATTCGGACGACTTCTTCACCGGGCACGCGCGGGCGGACCTGCGGGTCGGCGCGGGGACGATCGGCGCAGCGGCTTCGCGCGAAGCATTCACGGACACCGCCCAGCTCATCGAAAACAGGATCCGGTTCACGCACGTCGCGGGCCATGCCGACTTTCCCCTGCCCGGCCGGCTATCGGCGTCCGCGCGCTACTCGTACAAGGATTATTCGGACATCAACACCTCGCACGACTGGCAGGGGTCGCTCAGGTACGCCTTCCGCCTCAAGAACCCGGTCGTCGGCGCGGGTTACCGGATCCGGTTCCTTGACTTCGACCGCGAGACGGGAAGCGGATACTTCGACCCGAGCAGTTTCGTGTCTCACGCCGGCTTCGTCACCCTCTCCGGCGAGAGGGGACGCTTCCGCGCATACCTCGAACCGTACGGGGGGTACCAGTCCTTCACGCGATCCGGTTCCCGGACGAATTCGTGGTTTGCGGGGGGAAGCGGCGTCCTCGGGTACCGGATCTCCGACGCGTTCCGGTTCGAGGTCACGGGCGAAGGGGGCGATTACGCGGGCGGGACGGCGGCGGGTTTCAACTACTACATGTTCGGCGCGCGGCTCGTCGCGACCTTCTGACGCGATTCAGGCGGGCTTCCCGGGAAGGGGACGCCGGTTCAGAGCGTCACTTTCCCGCGGTACGTCCCGAAGACGGATCGCATGACGTCCGAGATCTCCCCGAGGGTCGCGTAGACGCGCACCGCCTCGAGGATCGGCTCCATCACGTTGTCGGTCCCGCGGCACGCCTTCTCCAGCCGGCCGAGCGACGCCCTGACCGCCTTGTTGTCCCGTTTTCCGCGGAGGGACGCGAGCCGGCGCCGCTGGTCCTTCTCGATCTTCGGCTCCACGGTCAGGAGCTTCCTCGATTTGCGCTCGCGGATCGCGAAGTCGTTGACCCCGACGATGATGCGCTCCTTGCGCTCGATCTCCTGCTGGTACCGGAAAGCGGCGTCCTGGATCTCCTTCTGGACGAACCCGGCATCGATCGCGGCCACCATCCCGCCCATCCGGTCGATCTTCCCGATGTACTCCCGGGCCTGGCGCTCGAGGGCGTTCGTGATGGCCTCGACGCAATAGGAGCCGCCGAAGGGGTCGATCGTGTCCCCGGCCCCGCTCTCGTGGGCGATCACCTGCTGCGTGCGCAGGGCGATGCGGACCGACTCCTCGGTGGGCAGGGAGAGCGCCTCGTCGCGCGAGTTGGTATGGAGCGACTGGGTTCCGCCGAGAACGGCGGAGAGCGCCTGGAGCGTAACGCGGACGACGTTGTTGTCGGGCTGCTGCGCGGTCAGCGCCGACCCGGCGGTCTGGGTGTGGAACCGGAGCATCCACGACCGGGGATCCTTCGCGCCGAACCGGTCCTTCATGACGGTCGCCCAGAGACGCCGCGCGGCCCGGAACTTGGCGACCTCCTCGAGGAAGCTGTTGTGGGCGTTGAAGAAGAAGGCGAGCCGGGAGGCGAACGAGTCGACCGACATCCCGGCGTCGATCGCGGCCTGGACGTAGGCGATCCCGTTGGCCAGGGTGAAGGCGATCTCCTGGGCCGCCGTCGAGCCCGCCTCCCGGATGTGGTATCCCGAGATGCTGATCGTGTTCCACTTCGGGACCCGGTCCTTGCAGAACGCGAAGATGTCCGTGATGACGCGCATCGACGGCGCCGGAGGAAAGATGTACGTCCCCCGGGCGATGTACTCCTTGAGGATGTCGTTCTGGATGGTGCCGTTGAGCTGCGCCGGCGGGACCCCCTGCTTTTCGCCGACGGCCACGTACATGGCCAGGAGGATCGATGCCGTCGAGTTGATCGTCATCGACGTGGACACCTGGCCGAGCGGGATCCTGTCGAAGAGGACTTCCATGTCCTCGAGCGAATCGATCGCCACCCCGACCTTGCCGACTTCGCCGGAGGCCATCGGGCCGTCCGAGTCGTACCCCATCTGCGTCGGCAGGTCGAACGCCACGGATAGGC
>JBLNEU010000218.1:0-12969 GCA_050263015.1 Deltaproteobacteria bacterium
TGCCGCGGCGAAGAGCGACAGGTAGAGGAACGGGTAGAAGGAGACGGTCCAGTGCACCCCGATCGGTTTCACGGTCGACAGGGCCGCGAAGGCCGCGGCGGGGACGAGGAACAGCGCGGCGAACAGGCGCAACGGGCTGCCGGCCACCCGTTCCGCCATCCCGTTTCGCTCGCGGTAGAGGAGAAGAAGGAGCGGCGGCGTGATCAGGTAAAGCTGCGTGACTGCGTGGAAGGCGACGTTGCGGAGACCGAACCCGGCCCCGACGTTCCTGTTCAGCAGGTTGAAGAGGACATTCGCCCAGGAGTGGGTCCAGTTCCAGTAGACGTTCTGCGCGACAAACGGCGCGGCGGACAGGAACAGGAGCGCGCCGCCCCGGAGTCGCCGGCGGTCCCCGCGGGCGGACAGGAAGAACAGGGCGTAGGCGATCCCGAGGAACACGGCGAGATATTTCGAAAGGAACGCGGCGCCGAGGAACACACCGGACAGAACGTACCGGAGAGACCCTTCCCCGCGCACTGCCCGGTAAAGGAAGAGGCCGGACAGGAACGAAAAGAGGTACAGCGGGGTGTCCGTCGTGTAGGGAATGAAGAGGATGTGGAGGGGGGATACGAGATAAAGGATTGCGACCGCCCGCGCCCGGGCCGCATCGTGCTCCCGCGTGACGGAATGGATCCCAAGTCCGACGATCGCCGAGGAGAGGACCGACGGAAGGCGGATGATCCATTCCGATTTCCCGAGCAGGAGGAACGGGTAGAGGAACCACGCGACCATCGGCGGATGGTCCCGGTACCCGAGGGCGGGGTGGACCGCATGCTGGTAGTAATATGCCTCGTCGTTCGTCAGGGGGATGGCGGCCGACACGGCAAGCTTCAGCAGCACGGTCCCGCCCAGAACCCAGAAAAAGAGGCGGTCGTTCCTCGTCGCGGTCCTGGCGTCCGCCGCAGGCATTACTCCCATGTTGTCTCCACGCCGATCCGACGGTATCCCTACGTTACAACATGCAGCGTCCGTCTGTCATGCGGGGGCAGATGGAAAAAGCCGGAAACTGCTATACTCACGATGACATGGAGACAGGAGCGAGATCCGGTTCCCCGGTTTCTCCCCGGAGGGGAATTCCGGTCCTGACGGCGATGCTCGCGGGACTGTTCCTTCTTGTCCCGTTCGCCGACGCTCCCCGGGCCGCCCGGTTCGACCCGGATTTCCGGTTCCGGACCGTCGAGACGGCGAACTTCCTGATCCATTATCACCAGGGGCTGGACGATGCCGCGGCGAAGGTCGCCGCCTTCGCCGAGCCCGCCCACGAACGGCTCGTCGCGGCCTTCGGATGGGCCCCGCGCGAGAAGACCCAGGTCGTCCTCGTCGACGCCTCCGACTTCACGAACGGTTTCACCACGACTCTTCCCCGCAACGCCATGACCCTCCTCGTCGTCCCGCCGTCCGCGGATTCCACGCTTGGCGAATACGGGGACTGGCTCGAGGAGATGTTCCTCCACGAGTACGCCCACGTCCTTTCGTCCGACCCGTCGCGCGGCTACGCCGCAATAACCCGAAGGATATTCGGGAAGCCGGTCCCGGCGGGCGATCTGTTCTCCCTCCTGCTGTTCGTCGTCACGGCGCCCCCCAACACGTTTCTCCCGCGGTGGTGGCACGAGGGGATGGCCACCCGGGCGGAAACCGCCCACAGCCGTTTCGGACGCGGCCGGAGCGTCTACTACGACATGGTCTTCCGGATGGCGGTGCGGGAGGAGAACCTCCCGTCGATCGACCGGATCAACGAGGCGCTTCCGTTCTGGCCGGGCGGGCATCTGCCATACCTGTACGGCCTGCGGCTGCAGGAATACATAGCGGAAAGGTACGGCGAAGACGCGATTTCGAAGCTCAACATGGTCCACGCCGGGCGGTTCCCCTACTTCCTGAACGGGCCTCCCCGGCGGCTCCTGGGGGGAAAGGGCTACAAGGCCCTCTACGCGGAAATGATCGCGGAGATGAAGGAGGAGCAGCGGGCGCGGATCGATTCCCTGCTCGCAACGCCGGTCACCGAGACGAAGGAGCTGCCGTTTCGCGGGGAACGGCTGACCCGCCCGCGCTTTTCGCCGGACGGGAAGCGGATCGCCTTTCAGCGGGAGGACCCCCATCTGCACGCCGCGATCGTCGTGGGGGAAGCCGACGGGAGCGGGCGGGCGGAGGCGGTGCGCCGCATCACCTCCGACGGGAGCTTCGCGTGGTCGCCCGACGGGAACATCCTGTATTACGTCCAGGCGGAGATCCGGGGCGGCTTCAGTTTCTACCAGGACCTTTACGCGCACGACCTCCGCGAGGGAAAGGGGCGGAGATTGACGAGCGGATTGAGGGTGGGGGAGCCGGACGCGTCTCCGGACGGGAACGCCGTCGCCGCGGTCCTCAGCCATCGGGGGAGCCAGTTTCTGTCCATCCTGCGGCGGAGCGCGGGCGATTCCGCGCGGGAGAAATGGGTCCCGTCGGACAACGTGTCCGTGGAAGCCATGGCGAGGATCTCCGGGCCCCGGTGGTCTCCCGACGGAACGCGGATTGCCTACGTCGTGGCCGGGAACGACGGCCGAAGCCGCGTCGAGTGTTACCACGTCGGCGGCGGGAAGCGCGAGACGCTTTTCGAGTCGGACCGGATCGTGATGAACCCCGCGTGGTCCCGGGACGGGAAGTTCCTCGTCTACGCCTCCGGCGAGACAGGGGTTTTCAACCTTTTCGCCTATTCCATCGAGGAGCGCAGTTCGCGCCAGGTGACGCACCTCCTGGGAGGCGCCTTCCACCCGGAGGTCTCCCCGGACGGCGCCGGGATCGCGTTCTCGAGCTACCATTCGAAGGGATTTCGCCTCGAGACCGTTCCGTACGACCCGCGCTCATGGTTTCGGCCGCGGGATCGCGCTCCGTCCGCGCGCAGCGAGGCCAGTTCGGCCCAGGAACCGCCTTCGAAGCCGCCGGGCACGGCGGAGAGCCGGTCGCCGGAACCGGCGGCGTACTCCGCCGTCCGGGCGCTGGCGCCCCGGTTCTGGCTGCCGACGCTTTGGGCCGAGCCGGAGGACGGGGCGGCCGTGGGCGCGATGACCGCGGGACAGGACCCCCTTGGCTACCACGCGTATTTCGTGAATCCCGCCTACTGGATCGAAACCGGGAAAGTGTCTTTCCTGGCGGCCTACGCGTACGCCCGTCTGTATCCGACTTTCCAGGCGGCTGCGTTTTCCCTGCCGGTGCTGTACGCCGATTTCCATGAGCGCGGGGATTACTGGGAGAGGGACACCGGCGCGACGGTGCGGGTCGAGGTCCCGTATTACCGGTACGAGTCGAAAGTCTCCGCATTCTTCGGGTACCGGTTGCGGAGGGAATCGGCGCTGACCGATGTCGCCGGGACCCGCCTCGCGGAACTGGACATCTTCGAGGGACGGCGGGACAACCTCTTCGCCGGCGTCCAGTACACCGATGCGGTCCGGTACCCGTACTCCATCAGTTTCGAGGAAGGCCGGTCGATATCCCTCGAGTACAGGCATTTCTCGAAGAGCATCGGCAGCGACCTGAGCGCCAGGGAATATCTCGGCAGCTGGCGGGAGTATCTCGGCATGCCGTGGGATTCCCTGCGGCATCAAGTTCTCATGCTCGATCTGCGGGGCGGCACCTCGACCGGCGAGCAGGTGGCGCAGAGCGCTTTCCAGGCGGGAGGCGCACCGGACCCGCTGAACGAGTTCCCGATCCGCGGCTATTCCTCCCGGTTCCGGACGGGCAAGCACGTCGCCACGGGGACGCTGGAATACCGGTTTCCGATCTACGACCTCTTCCGCGGTCCCGGAACGGCGCCGCTGTTCCTCGACCGGGTTCACGGCGCGGTGTTCGTGGATGCCGGCGAGACGTGGGGGGGCGCGGAGCGGTTTTCGACCGGCAACCTGCTGGTGGGCGCCGGCGCCGAGCTGAAGGCCGACCTGACGCTCGGGTACTGGCTGAAGATCGAACCCGCGGTGGGAATCGCGCACGGGTTCGACCAGGACGGCGCGACGAAAGTCTACGTCACGCTCACCGGTTACGCGGGTTACTGATCGACGAACGGTCGTCCCCGGTTCCGCGGCGTCGATCGGCCGGATGCGCGTCTTCCCCGCGGGTCCCGAGACATCCTCGCAAATCCCGAGCTGCCGCGACAAATACCCGGCACCCTTTCGCGCGATCCCGGGTTTAAAGGGGGCGCGGAAACGGATTCCGTCACCAGCGAGGTTGGCATGGAACTCAGCGGAAAGGGAAGCCGGCTGTGGTCGGACCGGCGCTCGTCGCGGGGGCGCTGGCGCTCGTTTTCGGGGGCCTGTTGGTGCTCTCGGCCGAGGTCCGTGGCGCGCCGCCCGGCCCCGCCGAATTTCCCGGCGCCGCGCGCGGCCGGAAGGCGCTATCATGGAGTCGGCAGGAGACCAAACCGGGGGAGAGCTCATGGGGCCGGTCGCCTACATCGACAGGATCCGGGACAATTACGCGCGCCTGGGGTACAAGCCGTACAACTGGGTCGTCAACGCGGAACCCGCGTCGTGGGCGCCGCTCGACAAGCCGCTGTCGCGATGCCGCCTGGGGCTTGCCGCGTCGGGGGGGGTCTACCCGGCCGGGCAGGTCGCATTCCATTACAAGGACGACACCTCCATACGCGACATCTCCACGAGCGTGGACACGGGGACGCTGCGCGCGACCCACTTCGCGTACGACCTGTCCGGCGCCCGCACGGACCCGAACGTCGTCTTCCCGATCGATCCGCTGCGCCGCCTCGTCCGGGAGGGATTCCTGGGCGGGCTGGCGCCCCGGTTCCACGGCTTCATGGGCGGCATCTACTCCGCCCGACGCGTGACGGAGGAGCTGGCCCCGGCGCTCCTGTCGCGCTTTCGGGAGGATGCGGTCGATGCGGTCCTCCTCGTCCCCGTCTGACCGGTCTGCCACCAGTCCGTGGGACTGGTCGCCAGGCACGTGGAAGCCGCGGGGATCCCGACGCTGTGCATGTCGAGCGCCCTCGACATCACCCGGGCGGTTAACCCGCCCCGCGCGGCGTTCCTCGATTTTCCGCTGGGGCACACGGCCGGGGCGCCGGGCGATCCGGAGCTGCAGCGCAGCATCCTCCTCGACGCGCTTTCGTCGTTCCCGTCGATGACGGCGCCGGGGTCGGTCAGGATGCTCCCGTTCCGCTGGCCCGGGGACGGGTGCTGGAAGGCGAAGGCGTTTGCCGGGGGGGATGAGCGCCGCCCGCGGCACGACACCCCGCAATACCAGTGCGACGAGGACCGGCGGCTGGCGGAAGGGGGCGGGTCACGCGCCTGCCCGGTCTGCCGTTCCTGACGGGCCGACCTGAAATTCCATCTCCCGCCGCGGTACCGGCGCGGGAGCGACGGGGGAAACCGGGGACGATGCGGACCGAAAGCCTGTTCCGCGAGGCGCACCTGAACGGCCTCGACGCCGACCAGCGGCGCGCGGTCCTGCACGCGGGCGGGCCGCTGCTCCTCGTCGCCGGCGCCGGATCGGGGAAGACGCGCGCGATCGTGGCGCGGATCGTCCGGCTCGTCCGCGACGGCGTGCCGGCGGCGCGGATCGTCGGGATCACCTTCACCAACCGGGCCGCCGAGGAGATGCGCGAGCGGGTGGGCCGGGAGCTTGCCGGGGGCGATCCCCGCGGCGACCTGCCGTGGCTGGGAACCTTCCACGCTTTCGGGGCGATCCTCCTGCGCCGGTTCGGGAGCCGGATCGGGCTGGCCCCGGGATTCGTCATCTACGACGCCCGCGACCAGCAGGACGTCGTCCGGCAGGCGGTGCGGGACAACAACCTCGACGAGAAGAAGTTTCCGCCGTCGGTCTTCGCGGGACTCATCGAGCGGGCGAAACGGGACGGGATCTCCGTCGAGGACGCGGCAATCGCCGCGGGATGGTTCTCCCCGGGCAAGGCCGGGGCGGTCGGCAAGGCGTACGACGAGGCGCTCTCGGCGGCCGGGGCGGTCGACTTCGCGGACCTCATCCGGCTGCCCGTCCGGCTGTTCCGCGATTCGGCCGAGTCGCTTGCCGCGGTGCGTTCCGAAGTCCGCCACCTTCTCGTCGACGAGTTCCAGGACGTGGACGCGGGCCAGGCCGCGCTCGCCCGGATGATCGCCGCGGGGGCGGAATCGTTCTGCGCCGTGGGCGACGAGGATCAGTCGATCTACGGGTGGCGGGGCGGCTCCGCCGCCGCGATGCTGTCCTTCGAGCGCGATTATCCCGGCGCTCGCGTCCTGCGCCTGGATACCAATTACCGGACGAAAGCCGCGATCCTGGCGGCGGCCGGGAGCGTCATCGGCCGCAACCGGCTCCGGCGGGAGAAGCGGATCGCCGCGGCGCGCACGGGGGGGGAGCCGCCTTGCGTCCGGCTCTACCCGGACGCCGATGCCGAGGCCGACGGAACGGCCCGGGCCGTGGCGGAGGAGATCCGCCGGGGGGCGTCCCCGTCGGAGGTGGCGGTCTTCTACCGCGTCAACGCCCAGTCGCGCCCGATCGAGGACGCGCTGCGCCGTCTCGGCATCCCGTACGTGCTCCGCGGCGCCCTCTCCTTCTACGACCGGGCGTCGGTGCGCGACGCGATGGCGTACCTGAAATGGTTCGTCAACCCCGAGGACCCGGTGTCGCTCAAGCGGCTGCTCAAGAGCCCGCGGCGGGGGGTGGGGGAGGGGGCCCTGTCGCGGGCGCGCGAGAAGGCGAAGCTGTCCGGCCTGCCGTTCTCCGCCGCGCTCGGCGAGATCCCGGGTCTCGCCGCCCTGTTCTCGCTTCGGGAGCGGTGGCTCGCCGCGCTTCCGGACCGGCGCGTCGGCGCCGCCCTGCGCATCCTTCTCGACGAGGCCGGTTACCTCGCCTGTCTGGCGGATCGCCTCGGCGACGACGGGCCGCAGGGACCCGGGGGGCCGCGGGAGGACCTCGAGAACGTCCAGGAGCTGCTCCGGCTCGCCGACGCCTCCCCCGGAACGGGCGACGGAGGGGTGCGGGGCTTTCTCGAGACCATGTCGCTCTCGCCGAAGGAGGCGGGGCGGGAAGACGCCGCCGCGGTGCGGCTGATGACCCTTCACAACGCCAAGGGGCTCGAGTTCGACGCGGTCTACCTCGTCGGACTCGAGGAGGGACTCCTCCCCCATTCCCGTTCGGCCGATTCCGACGCCGAGGTCGAGGAGGAGCGGCGCCTGTTCTACGTGGGACTCACCCGGGCCAGGGAAAAGGCGGTCCTGTCGTTCGTCCGGAGGCGGCTGCTTTTCGGGTCGTTCCGCGACGCGGTCCCCTCGCGGTTTCTCTCGGAGATCCCGCAGCCCCTCCTCCGGTGGGAGGGAGACGCCGCAGCCGCGGAAGGCCGCCGGACCGCGTTCTCCCGCGGAGCCCTTTTCGGCGGCGGTGCGGCTCCCCGGTGGGCGGGTGCGCCGCAGCGGGCGGAGCGCACCGAGACCGTCACCGTGTCGGCGCGGCGGGGACCGGCGGGCCATCAGGCCGATACCTCCGGAGGCCGCATCGAGATTGCGGCGGCCCGCTCCGCGTCGGGCCATGAACGTGCAGCCGGATCGCCGTCGGGCCGTCCGCGCGCCGTCCGCCATCCGGTCTTCGGAGACGGGCGAGTCGAGGCGGTGGAGGGAGAGGGGGCCGACCGGAAGATCGTCGCCCGCTTCCCCGGGTACGGCGTCAAGAAGATCCTCATCCGCGCCGTGCGGATGGAGATCCTGGAGTAGACTTGGGCCCGCGTCGCGGGCCGGGGAGGGCGGCATGATCTCCTTTTCGATCCACATCGTCGACGACGAGGAATTCATCCGACAGGGGATCGCCGACGCGCTCGCCGGAGGGTACGCCGTCAAGACCTTTGCGTCCGCCGAGGCGGCCCTCGAGGAGATCGGATCGACCCCGCCCGACCTTGTCCTTCTGGACATCGGGCTTCCGGGGATGAGCGGCCTCGAGGCGCTGCGGACCATGAAGCAGCGATGTCCCGAGATCCTCGTCATCATGATCACCGCATACGAGGACGTGAACAGCGTCGTCGCCGCCATGAAGTGCGGGGCGCACGACTACATCGTGAAGCCGATCCACATGGAATCCCTCGAGATGAGCATCCGAAACGCCCTCGAAACGATCCGGCTGAGGAAGGAGGTGCGCTGTCTCCAGGAACGGTACCTCAGGGAGCATCTGCCGTGCTACATGGGGGAGAGCCGAGAAATCCGGGACGTCATGGACCTCGTCAAGGTCCTTGCGGCGAGCCCCGACACGCCGGTCCTCGTCCTCGGGGAGACAGGCACGGGCAAGGAACTGGTCGCGAGCGCCATCCATTACGGGAGCCCGAACTTCCGGGGCCCGTTCGTAAGCGTCAATTGCGCTTCCATCCCGAAGGAACTCATCGAGAGCGAGCTCTTCGGATACGAGCGCGGCGCGTTCACCGGGGCGAAGACGGAGGGAAAGAAGGGGCTCGTGGAACAGGCCGAAGGCGGAACCCTTTTCCTCGACGAGGTGGGGGACTTGAGCTTGGAGGCCCAGGCCAAGCTGCTCCGGTTTCTCGAGGAAGGCGATTATTACCGCGTCGGGGGGACGAAGAAGCTCAAAGTCACGACCCGCGTCGTGTCGGCCACCAACAGGAATCCGGAGTCGCTGATCGAAAAGGGTCTCTTCCGCCAGGATCTCTACTACCGGCTCGCCGTCGTCAAGGTCGAGGTGCCGTCCCTCGATCGGCGGCGGGAAGACATCGTCCCGATCGCGATGCATTTCCTCGTCGAGTTCAGCCGGAAATTCAACAGGCCGTTCACCGGGATATCGCCCGAGGCGCGCGAGGCGATCATGAACTTCCATTGGAGGGGAAACGTCCGGGAACTCCGGAACGCCGTCGAGCGGGGCGTCCTGATCGGCAAGGGGCCCGAGCTGGAATTCCGGGATCTCGGCATAGGAGGGCGCGCCGGAACCGCGGAGCGGATCGGCGGGGAAACCCCCTATCCGGCGATTCCACCCGAAGGGATGGACCTTCGCGCGGCGCAGGAATCGATGGAAAAGTTCTACCTCCAGCAGGCGCTTAGGGCGACCGGGGGAAACGAGAGCCGGGCCGCGGCGCTTCTGAACCTCAACCATCACACGTTCCGCTACAGGTGCCGGAAGCTTGGCTTCTGAAACGGCTTCGCCCCCGGGGACCGGCCCGTGCCGGCTATCGCCTATTGACACCTGCCGGAAGGGCGGAATAATGAGGGCATCGACCATCCGGCAGAACGGAGGACAAGGGCCATGGGACGTGGCATGATCGTCGCGGTTGTCGCAATCGTTCTGCTGGTGCTCGGCGCCGCGGCACCGGGCAAAGCCGCATCCGACGACGGGACCGCCGGCGTCGTGAGGAGTGCCGCCGGCCGGGCCTCGATCACCCGCGACGGGCGGACCTTCCCGGCGGCCGTGGGCACGAAGCTGCGGGTGGGCGACGTCCTGGCAACCGGCCCCGGCGGGTCGCTGGGAGTCATCCTCAGGGACAACTCCATCCTCTCTGTCGGGCCGGAAAGCAGTCTGACGATCCGGAAGTTTCTCTTTGCGCCCGCCGAGGGGAAGCTCGGCCTGCTGGTCCGGCTCACGCGGGGGACCCTCGCCTGCATTTCCGGCCTCATCGGCAAGCTCGCCCCCGAGTCGGTCCGCTTCGAGGCCCCGACGGCCACCATCGGCATCCGCGGAACCCGCTTCGCCGTGAAGGCGGGAGGGGCGGTGTCGCCGTGAATTCCGGGATCGGCGGCTGCGCCGCCCGGCGGGAGACGGTCCTGGCGATTCCATGTCGCATCGCCGCGTGCGCGGCCGTCTTTCTCATTGCCGCCGCATGCGCAACCGCGCCGTGTCGCCGTCCGGTCGCCCGGGACGTCGTGATCCTGCTCCCCGACGCGGGGGGGAAAGCCGGCGGCATCGTCGTCTCGGCCGGGGGAGGCGCGCGGCTGCTGTCGGAACCGGGTCAGGCGGTGAGCGTCGCCGCGGGAGCCGCCCCCGGCGAGCCGTTCGTCATGTCCGACGCGGAGATCCGGGCCACGGTCGGCCCGGCCATCGACGCTCTCCCGCAGCCGCCCGCGCAGTTCGTCTTCCACTTCGAGCGGAACTCGTCGGAGCTTGACGGGGAATCGGCGGCCACGATTCGGGAGGCGTTGCGCACGATCAGGGAGCGGCGCGCGGTGGACATCAGCGTGGTGGGGCACACCGACACCGTGGGGGACAAGGCGTACAACGATCACCTCTCCCTCGAACGCGCCCGGGCGGTGGCCGCGCTCCTCGTCGCGGATGGAGTGGACCGATCGATCCTGGACATCGCCTCCCACGGGAAGGACAACCCCCTCGTTCCCACCGGCGACCAGGTCGCCGAGCCGCGCAACCGCCGCGTCGAGGTGACGGTGAGATAAAGTGCGCGGCCGGCGCAGCCCCTTCGCCTTTTCGGTGCTCGTTCCCGGCGTCGTCGTGACCCTCTTCCTGGGGGCCCTGTGCCTGTGGCCCCCGCCCCTCGCCGTATTCCTCGAAGGGAAGATCTACGACGCCTTCCTGCGCGCCGCGCCGCGTCCCCCGACGACCGGATCCGTGACGATCGTGGACATCGACGAGGCGAGCCTCGCCGCGCTCGGGCAATGGCCGTGGCCGCGGTACCGCGTCGCCCGGCTTCTTGCGAAGATCCGGGACGGCGGCGCGCAGGCGGTGGGGCTCGACATGGTCTTCGCCGAGCCGGACCGGACGTCGCTGCGGGCGCTCGCCGCGGAAGTCCGCCGGGACCTGAACGCGCCGCTCGCCCTCGCCGGGCTGCCGCCCGAGGCGCTGGACACCGACCGCGCCCTGGCCCGGGCGCTCGCCGCCGGCCCGTTCGTTCTCGGATACCAGTTCGACTTCGACTCCGCGCGCGGCGGGTCGTGCGTCCTGCACCCGCTGCGCGCGGTGGTGCGCGCGCATGGCGCCGGGAGCGGCGACGGTCTGTTCGACGCTCCGGGCGTCGTCTGCAATCTTCCTGCGCTGGCGGGGGCGGCGGGCGCGTCCGGCTTCTTCAACGTGACGCCGGATCCCGACGGGGTGCTGCGGCGCGTCCCGCTGGTGATCCGCCACCGGGGCGAGTTCTACCCGAGCCTCGCCCTGGCGGTCTACCTGCGCTCCCGGGGCGGCGACGTCGTCCTGGAGACGGGACCGGAGGGGGTCGAGTCGATCCGGCTGGGCGAGATGGGCATTCCGCTCGACCGGCGCGGGAATCTCCTGCCGAACTTCCGCGGGAAGCGGCGCGTCTTCCGGCATGTCTCGGCGGCGTCCGTCCTTTCAGGCACGGCGGACCCCGCCGCCGTCGCGGGGAAGCTCGTCATCGTGGGGACCACCGCGACGGGGCTCCACGAGATCCGGACCACGCCGCTCGAGGCGGCTCAGCCGGGCGTCGAGATCCAAGCCACCGTGTTGGACGACCTGCTGGCGGGGGAACCGATCGCGCAGCCCCGGTGGGCGCGGGGGCTATCGGTCGTCCTCGTCATCGTCCCCGGCCTTCTGCTGACGGCGCTTCTGGCCCGCGCCCGGGCTGCCTGGGCGTTGGCGGCCGCGCTCCCCTCCATCGCGGGCGTCTGGCTGGGTTCCTCGTGGCTCCTGGCGCATCACCGGGTCTATCTCCCCCCGCTCATGCCGGCGGCCACCCTGGCGGTCGTCTTCGCCCTGCTCACCGCCCTGCGATTCCTGGGCGCCGACCGGGAGGTGCGGGAACGGACCCGGAAGCTGGCGCTCACCCAGGACGCGATCATCCAGAGCCTGGCCGCCCTGGCCGAGACCCGTCACCGCGAGACGGGGGGCCACATCCAGCGCACCCGGCATTACGTGCGGCTCCTGGCCGAGCGCCTGCGCAGCCACCCCCGCTTCCGGCACTACCTCGACGACGCGACGGTGGAGCTCCTGTTCCGGCTCGCCCCGCTCCACGACATCGGCAAGGTCGGGGTGCGCGACGGGATCCTGCTCAAGGAAGGGCGGCTGACGGCGGAGGAGTACGAGGAGATGAAACGGCACACCGTCTACGGCTCGGAGACGATCCGGATGGCGAAGACATTCCTCGGCGACGACACTTTCTTGCGGATCGCCGACGAGATCGCCCTGACCCACCAGGAGCGGTGGGACGGCACCGGGTATCCACGCGGCCTCAAAGGGGACGAAATTCCCGTCCCCGGGCGCCTCATGGCGGTGGCCGACGCCTACGACGCCATCATCAGCCCCCGCGGCTACAAGCCGGCGTTTCCCCACGGGGAGGCCGTGCGCATCCTGCGCGCGAACCGGGGGACGCATTTCGACCCCGACGTGGTGGACGCTTTCCTCCAGGTCAGCGACGAGTTCGACCGGATCGCCAATCGATTCGCCGGCGCCGGCGTGGAGCCCGAGCCCCCCGCCGGCGCCTGATCGGGGTCAGCCCGCCGTTCCGCCCGGGGCGGCGCCGTCGGGTTCGTTCCCGCTCTCGCCCGCGGCCGGGAGGACGACGCGGAACTCGGCCCCGCCGAGCCGGCTCGTCCCGACGTCGAGGGTGCCGCCGTGCTCCGCGACGATCCGGCGGCTGATCGAGAGGCCAAGCCCCGTCCCGGTGCTCTTGGTGGTGAAGAACGGCTCGAAGATCTTCTCGCGGAGTTTCCTGGATACCCCCGGCCCCGAGTCGGCCACCTTGATGAAAACGGCGTTCCCCTCGGCGCCCGTGGCGATCTCGATCACCTTGTCACCTTTTTGCGCCTCCATGGCCTGGGCCGCGTTCGTGACGAGGTTGAGAACCAGCTGCTCGATCAGGCGGGAATCGGCGCGGCAGCGGGGGAGCCCTTCGGCGAGCGTCGTCGCGAGCCGGATGCCGCTCTTGCGGAGCGTCGTGGCGACCAAAGCCACCGATTCCGTGACGGTATCGTTCACCTTCATGAGTCCCGGGCGGGACGGCGACGGCTTGACGAAATCCATGACGCGCCGGATGACGCTTTCGATCCTCACCGATGCCGAACGCGCCGTGCC
>JBLNEU010000219.1:0-4090 GCA_050263015.1 Deltaproteobacteria bacterium
CCGGATTCCGCCAGGACGACCGAATAGCCGTCCGCCTCGAAGATCGACTTCCCCAGCCCCCGGATCAGTTCCTCGTCGTCGACCAGGAGGATCGTTCCCGACCCTGGCGAACGGTCCTGACGCGCCGGAGACTCCGCATCCGGTTCCGCGAGCGGCTCGCCGGCGGCCGGGAGGAAGATCTCGAAGCAGGCGCCGCGCCCCGGCTCGCTCTCGCAGTGGATCCAGCCGCCGTGGCCGAGAACGATGCCGTAGATGGTCGAAAGCCCGAGCCCGGTCCCCGCTCCCACCCCCTTGGTCGTGAAGAAGGGGTCGTACATCTTGGCCTTGGTCACGGCGTCCATTCCGAACCCGGTGTCCGTGACCCGCAGGACGACGCAGGGGCCGCGGGCGCCGCCCGCGGGGCGGCGCGGATCGTCGTCGGCCACCGTGCGGTTTTCCGTCTCGATGCCGATGCGGCCGCCGTCCGGCATCGCGTCGCGCGCGTTGGTCGCAAGGTTCATGATCACCTGCTCGAGCTGGATCGGGTCGGCGAGGACCGGCCGCAGGTCGGGCGCGAGGCGCGTCTCGATCAGGATCATCTTCGGAATCGTCCGTTCCAGGATCTCGGCCGTGTGCACGACGGAAACGTTCAGGTCCAGCAATCTCTGGGCGGAGGAGCCGTCCTGCCGGCTGAACGCGAGAAGCCTGCGCACGAGGGCCGCGCCGCGGTCCGCGGCCTTGACGATGTTCCGGACATTGGAGCGTACGCGATCGTCCGACTCGGGCGCTTCCAGCAGGACGAGGGAGGCGAAGCCCGTGATCGCCTGGAGGAGATTGTTGAAGTCGTGGGCGATGCCGCCCGCGAGCGTGCCGACGGCCTCCATCTTCTGCGCGTGGAGAAGCTGTTCCTCGAGTTTCTTCTGGAGCGTGACGTCCCGGAGGAAGTTGAGCGTCGCCGGCCGCCCCTCCCAGGTGATCAGCACCGAGCAGATATCCATCCACAGGACATCGCCCGGCTTCGTCAGGAGCCGGAACGGGTATCGCGCGGGGACCTCGTGTCCCGCGATCCGTTTCCGGTGGCGGTCGACGACCATTTCCCGATCCTCGGGATGGATGAACTCGGGAAAGGGAACGCTGGTCAGTTCCTCCGCCGTGTAGCCCGTGAGCGCCGTCGCCCGGGAATTCGGGAACTTGACGAACCCGTCCTGGGCCACGAAGATCGCGTCGTTGGCGTTCTCCACGACGAGCCGGTTCCGTTCCTCCGAGAGGCGAAGGGCCTCGAGCGCGCTCCGCCTCGCGGAGATGTCGTGCACGATGGAATGGAGGAAGGTCTTCCCGTGGAAGGAGACCGGTCCGCTGAAGACCTCGACGGGGCGGATCTCTCCGGAGCCCAGCCGGTGCGAAAACAGGAAGCGGCTCCCGTCGCGTGAACGGGCGGTCTCCAGCGCCTCGAACACCTTGCCGGGCGGCAGGGTGTTGATGTCGGTGATCTTCCTTGCCTTCAATTCGTCGCAGGAAAAGCCGTAGTACAGGCACGCGGCCGCGTTCGCATCCGCGATGGCACCGGTGTCCGGGTCGAGCAGCAGCATGACGGCGGGACTGTCCTGGAAGAGGCTCCGGTACCGCGCCTCGCTTTCCCGGAGGGCCTCCTCGGCCGCCTTCTGGCTTCGCTCGCGCGCCTCGATGGCCTGGGCCATCTCGTCGAACGCTCCGGCCAGGGTGCCGACCTCGCCGTTTCCCCGGGGAAGATCCGCGCGCGCGGTCAAGTCCCCGCGGCCGAACCGCTGCGACGCCGAGACGAGGGCCTTGATCCTGTCGACGATCGCGGCGTTTCCGAGGAGCCACGCGGCGGCGGCCGCCAGGAACGCCGCCGCTGCGAGAAGGAGAAGGTTGCGCACGAGGATCCTGTCGGGAATCGCGTAGATTTCGCGTTCCGGAATCCCGACCGCGACAAGAAGATACGGGGGACCGGCAGGCGTCAGGCGAAGGCGGCGGAACGAGAAGAGGCGGCGCGTCCCGTCCGCCGAGCGCGCATCGAAGCTCCCGGCTTCGGAAGGGCCCGCAAGCGCCGCGAGGATCGCGGCGTCCCCGGCGGGGCGGCCTGCCAGGGAAGGATCGCGCGAGTCGTGCAGGATGGTCCCCGCGTGGTCGGTGACGAGGAAGACCGAATTCGCAGGCATCCTCCCCGGCGCGACCGCGATCCGGAAATGACGGACGTCGAAAGCCGCGAGGATCACCGCGCGCAGCCGCCCCCTGTCGTCGTACGCGGGATGGGCGAAATGGATCGTCGACCTTCCCGTGCTGCGGCTGACGGCGTACTCCCCCGCCGAAAAGTCGCGCGTCGCGACGGCCTCGCGGAAATATTTCCGGTCGGCGGCGCTCATGCCGACGCCGGTCGGCAAGGCGGACGCGAAGATGGTGCCTTGCGGATCGGCCGCCAGGATGTTGGCATACTGCGGGTTGCGGCGAAGGAGAGAGGCGAAAAGGTCGCTGCAGGCCCTGGAATCGCGCGCCCGGACCTCGGAAAGATCCGACAAGGTTTCGAAGAGGGAGCGCGTATGGCGCGCCAGGTTCTCCTGGCTGGATGCGAGCGAGTCGAGGAGGCGGGTCAGGTCCCGCTTCGCCTCGGCGAGCATGTGGCCGCGCAGCTCCAGGCCCGAGTAAAGGACGATCCCGAGCGCGGGGAGAATCCCGAGGAAGACAAGAAGCAGGAGGTGGCGCCGGATGGGCCACGAAAAGAACGATTTCATGGACGCGTTTGCCGCTGCCTACGTCACGGGGGACAGCCGGCGCACACGGAGCGGAAAAGAGCGGTGCTCAGGTAGCGGTCGCCCCGGTCCGGGAGCAGCGTGACGACGATCCCGGCGGGCATCCGCCTTGCCGTCTCGATCGCCCCGGCGACCGCGGCGCCGCTCGACATCCCGACGAAGAGGCCCTCCTCGACCGCCAGGCGCCGTGCGGTCTCGAAGGCGGGCTCGTCGTCGACGGTGAGCTTCTCGTCCAGCTCTTCCTCCCGGAAGATCGGCGGGAGGATGGCCTCCCGCATGTTCTTGAGTCCCTGGATGCGGTGCCCGAGGCGCGGTTCCACGCCGACGACCGCGGCATTCGGCTTTCTCTCCCGGAGAAATTTCGCCACCCCCATCAGCGTTCCCCCGGTTCCCATTCCGGCGACGAAGCAGTCGACCGTCCCCCCGGTCTGCGCGAAGATCTCGGGGCCGGTGGTCTCGTAGTGGGCCCGCACGTTGTCCTGGTTGGCGTACTGGTTGGGCATGTAATAGCGTCCCGGATCTTCCTCGCGTATGCGGAAGGCCAGGCGGATCGCCCCGTCGGTCCCCTGGTCGGCAGGGGAGAGGACGAGCTCCGCCCCGAAGGCCTCGAGAACGGCCCGTCGCTCCATGCTGACGCAGGCGGGCATCACGAGCTTGACGCGGTATCCGCGCGCCGCGCCGAGCATCGCGATGGCGATTCCCGTGTTTCCCGATGTCGGCTCGAGGATCGTCTTTTCGCGCGTCAACTCGCCGCGCTTCTCGGCCCCCGAGAGCATGTAGAGCGCGGTGCGGTCCTTGACGGAGCCGCCGGGATTGTTTCCCTCGAGCTTGGCGAATATCCGGACTTTCGGGTTCGGATTGACCGACTTGAGTTCGACCAGCGGGGTGGACCCCACTGCCCCGCGGAGATCATGGATGTCCATCGGCGCTCCGTGCCTGGAGGGATTGCCTTCGACCATGCGAAGCACCGGGGAATATACCACAGATCGCCGACCGGCTCGACGAATAACCCTCGGGATGCCGGGTTGACGGGGTTCCCGGCCGACGCCTACAATCTAGGAAAAATTCGGAAAGGTTGCCGGTGAAGGCGATCCTGGACGTGTTGCGCTCGAGGCGATGGCTGCGGAATTCCCTGATCGGGACGGCCGCGTTTCTCGTCGTCGTCGCGGTGGCCGGTTTCCTGGTCGCGCCGCCGATCCTGAAGAACGTCCTGGCCAGGAAGCTCTCCGAGACGCTCCACCGGAAGGCGGCAATCCGCGAGATCGCGGTCAACCCGTTCGCTCTCTCCGTGAGTGTCCGGGGATTCCTCCTGGACGACAGGGACGCGCCGGGTCCGTTCCTGT
>JBLNEU010000220.1:0-8208 GCA_050263015.1 Deltaproteobacteria bacterium
GTCGAGTTTCGCGCCGCGCGGTTCCGGTAGAGCCCCGCGACGGCGGGGCCGGCTACCGCCCCTTCGCCCGGCGCGTCTTCAACTTCGCCACGGCGCCCTCGACGCCCTTTTTCAGCTCGTCGAGGGCCGCTTCCGCTCCCGACCTGAGATCGTCCCACGCGTCCGCGCCCGACCGGGAGAGCTCGCCGAGCTTCTGCCGCGCGGCGTCCTGCCGGGACTTGAGCTCCTCGACCTGGGCCCGGTAGCGGGCTCCGGCCGCCGCTCCGAGCCCCTCCGCCTTCGCCCGGACCTTTTCGATCTCTCCGCCCCACTCCTTCAGGCGGCCCTCGAGCTTCTCGAGGTGCTTCTCGCGTTCCGCCGCCGCGGGATCCTCGTAAGCCACGACCCGGACCAGTCCGATCGCCTCGCCCTTCTCCCCCGTCGTCACGGCGTCGCTGACCGATACGACTTTCCGGATCCGCCCCGCCGCGATGAACTCGTTGACGGCCCGGTCCAGCGCGTCGAGCTCCTGCATGGCGTGGAAGAACTTCAGCTGCGATGTGAACGTCTTCACCTTGATCATGGCCGCCTCCTCCTTTCCCCGATCGTCCGGACTGCCGACATTCCCGTCCCTGCTTTCATGTTACCCCCGGCGGCGCGGCGGAGAAACCGTCGGGCGGAGCCTGCGGGGCAGCAGTTGCACCTTGACGCGAAACCGTGAAATTCATCCCGAAAAGATATCGAGCGGCCGAGGCCGGGACGGCCGAGCGCCGCGGCGAGTCCGTGGACGGACGAGTGTCGCGGGAGCCGGGATGGCGGAAGCGACGACGCCTCGAACCTCCGGCTGCGGCCGGGTCAGCCCGGAGGGCCCGCAGCCGGCATTTCCTTCGCCTTTTTCTCCTGGATCTCCTTGAGCTTCCTCTGGAGTTCCTCCGTCGGGCCTTTGAGCTTATCCATCATCCACCCCATGAGCTGCGGCATCATCTCGGCCATCATCCGGGGCATGACCTGCACAAACTTCTTCCCGGCGGGGCTTTCGTAGAACTGAACGAGCGCCCCGACGTCGGCCTCGTCAAGGAACTTGTCATAGAAGGGAATCATGAGGTCCATCATCTCCTCGAGGTCCTTTTCACCGAGGGACGCGGATTTCATGAACTCATGGACGACCTTCCTCGCCTCGAGGTCTTCCTTGGCGTCCGGGGGCATCCGGGCCTCGATCGCCCGGCGGGAGGATTCGAACATCGTGTCCATCATGTCCTTCATCTGCTTGCCGGACATGATGTGGACAAGCTTCCGGATGTTCGCGACCTTCTCCCCCTGCCGGGAGTTTCCCGTCCCTGCGCCGCCAGTCTCCGCCGCAAATCCCGGCGCGACCGCGCCGAGCGCGACGGTCGCCGCCAGGGCGATCGCCGGAACCGCTGTCCGCATTCTCATCGGCCTTCTCCCTTACCGCCCCCGAACCCGGGAATGTCTGATCGCCGCCGAAGGACGGCGATGTCCGGCGGCGCGCCGCCGAGAGCAGCATAGCAGGGATGACGGCCGTCGGAAAGCCCCTGCTCCCAGCCCCTGCTCCCGGCTCACCTTCATCGGGTGAACGTCCGGACCAGCTCCGCGTGTCCCGGGAATTCCAGCAGCAGGGCGTGCCGCGACGGGATCTCGAGGTCGGCGTAATCGAAGCCGGGCGCCACGACGCATGCCGCGAAGGCAAACGCGCCGTCCGTCCGGGCCGCCTGGAGCGCACCGGCGGGGACGACGAGAGCCGGGGGACCCCCGTCCGCCGCGCCGGCGAGGCGGAGACGGCTCGCGTCCGGGCCGAGCAGCACCAGGGACAGCGGCGCGCCGGCGAGGTGGATCCAGATCTCCTCGCTCCGGAGCCGGTGAAACGCCGAGAAGGTTTCCCGCGTCAGGAGGAAGTGGATGGCCGTGACCGCCGGCCGGATTCCCGGGACGCCCGGAAGCGGGCCGACGGGCCGGACCGAACGGTGGAACTCCCGGAACCAGCCCCCCTCGGGGTGCGGCTCGAGACGGTACGTTTCGATGATGTCCCGGACCTCGTCCACTCCGTTGCCCTCCGCCAGGATGCGATGTGAAGCCGTCGTGCCGCAGCAGCGAAAGCGCGGCACTCCGCTCCGCGAGACGGGTCGCCCTGCACGCGTCGCCCGCGGGGCCGGTCAGCAGGACCGCATCGCCTCCGCGATCTCGGCGAGCGTGGGGATGGCCGCGCGGCCGCCCACCTTCCGGCACGACAGTCCCGCCGCCGCGCCGGCGAACCCGAGGATCTCCCGGAACGTCTTCCCCGCAAGGAGGCCGTACAGATAACCGGCGTGGAAGATGTCGCCGGCTCCCGTCGAGTCGGCCGCCGCCACCCGGATCGCCGGCATCCGCGCGAGTTCCCGGCCGTCGAAGCCCGCCGCCCCGTTTTCGCCGGCGGTGACGGTCGCCGCGCGGGGGGAGTAGCGGTCGAATATCCTCCGGGCCGCGTCGCCCGGATCGGATCCTGGATGGAGCGCTTCCGCGAAAGCGCGCGACGCCACGATGTGGTCGCTCAAGGACAGGAGGTCGCGGGTCCCCTCCTGGATCTTTTCCGCGTCGAGGACGACGGGCACCCCGGCGCCCCGCGCCTCCGTGGCCGCCGCGATCGAGGCGGGAACGTCGTGGCCGTCGAGGAGCACTGCGCGGGCCCGGCGGATCTCCACGACGGGAAGGTCCTCGGGACGGATGCGGATCCGCGCGTCCCGGTCCCACAGGATCGTCCGCTCGCCGGAAGCCTCCTCGACGAGGATGACGGCGAACTGGGACGAAGCGCCGGCGACCGTCCGTGCGTGCGACAGGTCGATCCCCTCCTCCCGCAGGAGGGCGAGGGAAAGCCGCCCGTGCTCGTCGTCGCCGACGTTGCCCACGTATTGCGCGGCGAGACCCCACCGGGACAGGGCCACGAGGGCGGTCGCGACCTGGCCGCCGCCCTGCCGCGAGAAGCCGGTCATCCGGAGCTTCTCCCCCGGAACGGGATACCGGGGCAGGCAGACGAGGTAATCGATCGCGTTGAGGCCGATCCCGACCACGTCGAACATTGGCTCCATTGTATACCGGGGACAACGGGCCCGCGATTCCGGCGACTCCGGCGCTCGAGGATGCCTCCGCCGGAGGTCGCCCGAGGGCGCCGCGCCCCCCGGGGCAGTTGAAACCGGGGCGCCTGGAGCGCTAACCTGTGGGCGCGCACCATTCGCGGCCGGGGGAGAGAAGGAAGTTCGCCATGCCCGAAGAGGAGACGAGGCCGCGCAAGATCGTGTCGGGAGGACAGTCGGGCGTGGACCGCGCCGCCCTGGACGTCGCCGAGGAGCTTTCGTTTCCCCGCGGCGGCTGGTGCCCGAGGGGACGTTACGCCGAGGACGGCCCCATCCCGGACGGGTACCCCCTGAAGGAGACGCCTTCCCCCGCCACGTCGCAGCGCACGGAGTGGAACGTGCGTGACTCCGACGGGACCCTCGTCCTCACCGAGGGCGAGCCGTCCGGCGGAACGGCGGTCACGATCCATTTCGCCCGTCGGCACGGGAAACCGTGCCTGGTGCTCGACCTCGAGGACGACCCGGACCCCGACGCCGCCGGGCGGTGGATCGCCGAGCACGGGATCGCCGTCCTGAACGTGGCCGGGCCCCGCGAGAGCAAGTGTCCGGGAATCCACCGGCGGGCGGCCGCGTTCCTCCGCAAGGCACTGGCAGGAAAAGGCGAGGGACGTTCCTGAACTTTTCCCGGCGCAGTAAGCGAAAAGTTCAGGAACGTCCCTGGACTTTTTTCCGCAAGAGGTCCTCCCGCTCGCGCGCGTACCCCGCGCCGCCGGGGTCAGTCGCGCCTGGCTCCCGCTGCCCGATGCCCCGCGTCACGCCCCCACAGCTGCTCGAGGCGCTGGTCGCGGCCGCAGCTGTACCGGTAATATTTGTACCGCACCGGGTTCTTCTTGTAGTAGTGCTGGTGATACTCCTCGGCGGGCCAGAACGGGCCGGCCGGCGCGATCTCGGTGACGATCCTCGCGGGGAGGCGCTTCGACTCCTCCAGCGCCTTCCTCGACTCCTCGGCAAGCCGCCTCTGTTCCTCGCCGTGATAGAAGACCGCGGTCCGGTACTGCGCCCCGACGTCGCAGAACTGCCGGTTCGGCGTCGTCGGGTCCACGTTGCGCCAGAAGACGTCCAGCAGCGTCCCGTAGGCGATCTTCGCGGGATCGAAAACGATCTCGACCGACTCCGCGTGGCCCGTCCCTCCCCCCGAAACCTCCTCGTAAGTCGGCTTCACCGTGCGCCCCCCGGTGTACCCGGCGGTGACCGACACCACGCCGTCCAGCTTGTCGAACGGAGCCTCCATGCACCAGAAGCAGCCGCCTGCGAACGTCGCCTTCTCGAGGGCACGTCCCGCCGGCGCCGGACCGCGCTCCGCGGTTTCCGCGGGGACGGCGGCCAGCAGGACGCCTCCCAGCAGGAGCCCCAGAACCACGCCGATCGTCATCGCATCCTCCTTCATGGGCAAATCTCCCTTCCTGGATAGGATTGCCCGGGCGCGCCGCGGGATTCGCCCGCATCGGGCGGACGCCGCGCGACATCAAAAAGGGGCATGCCGCGACGGAAGACGAAGGGAGCGCGCGATGGCATCGATACTGGATCGAAAGCTGGGACGCGGGGAATTCCTGCGCCTGGGAGCCGCGGCGGCGGGAGCGGTCGTCCTCGGCCTGCTCCTGCCGGGGAGGCGCCCGGAGGCCGTTGAGCGGCCGGCGGCCCCCGCGGGCGGGCCGGGGGGATCTGCCTCCGGGATCCGGGTCTATTCGGCGGAAAGGAAAGGATACCTCATGGTCGCCAGGGTGAACAAGCCGGACGCGGAGTGGAAGAAGCAGCTGACCCCGGAACAGTTCGAGGTCACGCGGCGAAAAGGGACCGAGCGCGCCTTCACCGGGAAATACTGGAACAGCCACGAGAAGGGCACCTACCGGTGCGTCTGCTGCGGCAACGATCTCTTCCGGTCGGAGACCAAGTTCGATTCGGGGACCGGCTGGCCCAGCTTCTTCGCCCCGATCGCCGCGGAGAACGTGCGCACCGAGGACGACAGGAGCTGGTTCGCGCGGCGGACCGAGGTCCTGTGCGCCCGCTGCGATGCCCACCTCGGCCACGTCTTCGAGGACGGGCCGAAGCCGACGGGGCTGCGCTACTGCATGAACTCGGCGGCCCTCGACTTCGCCAAGGAAGGATAGCAGCCGGCCCCGGGCCGCCGCCGGCGCGTTCCGGCCCCGTTGATTTCCGGGCCGCGGCTGTCGGATGATGGCCCATGGCCCGCAGGGGCCGACGACGACGGAAGGAGCCGGCGCGCCCATGGAGACGCGGAACCGGAAGACCCTCTTCGAGGGGCTCGTGGTGGACGTCGAGCAGATGGAGGTGCGGGTCGGCGCGAAGGGGTGGCACGTCTACCAGATCGTGCGGCACCCCGGGGGCGTCGGCGTCCTGCCCCTCCATGACGACGGGACCGTGACGCTCATCCGGCAGCTCCGCCCCGCCGCGGACGCGCGCCTCCTGGAGGTCCCGGCCGGACGCCTGGATCCGGGAGAAGACCCCGCCGCGTGCGGCCGGCGGGAGCTGGCCGAGGAAACCGGGCTCGCCGCCGCGGTCCTGTCGCCCCTCGGCGTCTTCCACTCCTCGCCCGGCGTCTTCGACGAAGTCATCCACCTGTTCCTCGCGACGGGCCTCGCCCAGGAGAATGCCGCTCCCGAGCAGTACGAAGAGATCGAGGCGGTGCGGCTGCCGCTTGCGGAGGCGCGCCGGATGGCCCGCGACGGCCGGATCAGCGACGGCAAGACCATCGCGGCCCTGTTTCGCGCGGACGGGCTGCACCGGTGATCCTCAGGGCGGTCGCGGGCCAGGCCGTGGCCGGAATGCGGCTGGACGACGGCGCCCGCGCGCTCTTCCCCATCCTTTCCAAGGGCCGCATCCGGAAGGCCATCGACTGGGGCGGATTCCGGATCGACGGAACCGTGGTGCGGGTGGCGTCCCGGCCCCTTAAAGCGGGAGACGCGATCACGATGGGAGTCCCCGACGGGGACGAGCCGTTCCGCGATTACCGGATCGCCGCCGAGGATCTCCTCTGGGAAGACCCCGAATACCTGGCGCTGAACAAGCCCCGGGGGGTCTACTGCCAGCGCACGCCTTACCAGCTCAGGGGCACGGTGGAGTTCGCCGTCGACCGTTACCTGAGATCGGCGGGGTCCGCGGAGCCGGCGCGGGTCGTTCACCGTCTCGACCGGGCGACCTCGGGCGTGATGTTCTTCCCGAAGGCGCGGCGCGCCGCGGCCCACCTGTCGGAACGTTTGCGGGCCGGCGCGGTCGAAAAGGTCTACTGGGCGCTCGTTCCGGCCGTCGCCGGGCCGGACGCATGGACGGTCGACGCGCCGGTCGCCACCCTCGGAAAATCCCGCTTCGGCGTCGGCCCCGCCGGGCGCGCGGCGTCGACCGCCTTCCGCGTCCTGGCCGCGGGCGACGGGGCGGCGCTGCTGGAGGCACAACCGTTGTCCGGCCGTACGCACCAGATCCGGGTCCACCTGGCTCACGGCGGCCGGCCGGTGGCGGGCGACGACCGGTACGGGGGAGCGCCCGCGCCGCGCCTGATGCTCCATTGCCGCCGCATGGCGTTCGACGCCGCGGACGGACGCCGGGTCGAGGCGACCGCCCCCGCGGATGCGGCGTTCGCCGACGGATGCCGACGTTTCGGTATCAGCCCGGAAGCGGCGCGGCCCTGACCCGGCTGCCCTTCCCGGAACACCTCGAACAATTCGGGGTTAGAATGCGTCAGAGGGGCGAGGACGCGCGGGATCTACCGGACGCGGGAAGCGAACCGCGGACGTCCCGGGATCGGAGGATCCGATGAAGTCGATTGCGAGGTTTGTCGGTCTGGCGGCGATTGTCGGAGCCGTTCTGGCGGCGCCCGCGCCCACCGGGGCGGGATCCCTCGGAACGATGCGCGTCCGGCTCGTCGATGGGGACGTGCAGGTGAGAATCGCCGAAACCGGCGAGTGGGCCCCCGTCGCGGTCAATACGCCTCTGCTCGAAGGGGACGCGCTGTGGGTCCCGGACGGGAGCCGCGCCGAGCTCCAGACGAGCGACGGGTCGTACATCCGCCTCCGCGAGAACACGGCCTTCGACGTCCTCCGCATGGACGTCGACTCGTTCCAGTTCCACCTCAACGAAGGAGGCGCGTACGTGCTGAGCCGCGCCCCGAAGCGCGGCGTCGTGCAGATCGACACCCCGGACGCCTCCGTCCGCGCGTTCGGGAAGGCGAGATTCCGCGTCGACGTCCCCGACGGAGAGACGGACGTCTCCGTGTTCAGGCGGTCGGTCCTCGCGGAAAGCGCCGACGGAACCACCGAGGTCAGGCGGGGCGAGATGCTGGTCGTGGCGCCGGGCGGCTACGCCGAATTGTCTCCTCTTCCCGAGCCCGACGACTGGGATCGGTGGAACCGCGAGCGGGACCGGATCGTCCTGGCCCGGGGGGAGAGCGCTCGCCGTCTTCCGGACGAGCTGGCGGTCTATTCCGGCGATCTCGACGACAACGGACGATGGGTGTACGTCCAGGATTACGGCTACTGCTGGACTCCGACGGTCGTCGTGATCCGCGACTGGGCCCCGTATCGCCACGGCCGGTGGGCGTGGCGCGGCGGCGACTACGTCTGGATCGGCTACGAGCCGTGGGGATGGGCCCCCTACCATTACGGACGCTGGACCTTCGTCGCCCGAATCGGCTGGTGCTGGGTGCCGCCTCCCCGCGGCGAGGTGTTCTGGGGCCCCGGATACGTGGGCTGGGTGCGGACGGCCGAGCACGTGGCGTGGGTGCCGCTCGCCCCGCGGGAGATCTACTACGGTCACGGCAACTACGGCAGGTACAGCGTGAACGTCACCAACGTGAACGTCGACAGCATCCGCGTGACCAACGTCTACCGGAACGTCAACGTCGTCAACAGCGTCACCGTGGTCAACCAGGCGACCTTCGTCACGGGACGCCCCGCGCCGGTCGACCGGAACGCGGCGGCGAACGTCAGGGAGGACTTCGCCCGGCGCCGCAACATCGTCGTGGGGCGGCCCCCGATCAGGCCCGTGGCGGAGAGCCACGTTCCCGTGATCCGGGACATCCCGGACGCGAAGCGGCCGCCGGCGGCTGTCCGCAAGATCGACCCGCGGCAGCTTAGGCAGGTCCGCCCGCTGG
>JBLNEU010000221.1:0-3726 GCA_050263015.1 Deltaproteobacteria bacterium
GAGAGGAGCAGCGATGCCAGATAGCCCCCCACCCGCCCCCCGCCCACGACGATGACGTTCATGGCCATGGCGCAATTCCTCCTTCACTTGAGCCCCAGGATCGCCGTCAGCCGGTCCGCCGACGTCCCGAGCGCCGCCAGGTGAACCAGGTCGCCCTTGTGAAAGACGGTCCCCGGGGTGGGCAGGAATGTCCTCCCCTCGCGGCTGACCGCCACCGCGTGGACCTCTCCGGGAATCGTCACCTCGCCAACCGTCCGGCCGACGAGGAGCGGCGGGACCTCCGCCTCCACGAGATCGACCTCCCCGCTTCCGAGGCTGTGGACGGCATTCAGCGGGGAGTGACAGAGCAGCTCGGCGATGCGGTTGATTCCCCAGGCCACCGGCGTGATGGTCTGCAACCCCAGCCGCCGGTAGATCTCGGCCTTCCTGGGGTCGTACAGCCGCGCGACGACGCGGGCAACCCGGAAGACCTGCATGGCGACGCGCGCGGCGACCACGTTGACGTCGTCGCTGGCGGTCACCGCGGCCAGCCCGTCGGCGCGCTCGATGCCGGCCTCGAGCAGCGCCTCCCGATCGACGCCGCTTCCCGCGACCGCCTGTCCCTTGAACGCCGCCCCCAGTTTCCCGAAGGCCGCCTGCTCCCTGTCCACGACGACCACCGCGTGGCGGCGCACCTCCAGGGCCCTCGCCAGGCCGGCGCCCATTCGGCCGCAGCCGATGATGAGGATCTTCATCTCCCGCCTCCCTTCCGGGCGGCCCGCCATCGAAGGACCGCTTTCCGGGCCTCGTCGGCCACCAGCAGGACGGGCGCCAACGCGGCAAGAAACAGCCATCCTTCCGGGGTCAAGCCCGACGTTCCGAACACATTCTGCAGAAACGGCACGTGGACGATCGCCAGGAGAAGGCCGATCTCGACGGCGATTCCCGCCCAGAGGAGCCGGTTGCCGAAAAGGCCGATGCGAAGGATCGAGGAGCGCTCCGTCCGCTGGGCGAAGAGGTTGCCGATCTGGGTGCTGACGACGGCGCCGAGCGCCATGGCGGTCGATGCCCGGTAAAGCGTCCCCTCGGAGGGAAGGTCCAGCCACTGCCCCGGATGGCCGCTCGTCCAGAAGAGGAAGTAGAACGCCGCCATCGCTGCCGCGCTCTGGATCAGGCCCAGGAAAAGGTAGGCCCGCGCGAGAAGCGGCCAGGTGATCGCGTGCTCCGCGAGACGGCGAGGCGGCTTGTCCATCAGGCCGGGCTCCGGCGGCTCGGCCCCCAGGGCCAGCGCCGGCACGATGTCGGTGCCAAGATCGATGGAGAGCACCTGCATCACGTTGAGCGCCAGCGGGATCCTCCCGCGGCTCAGGACGAAACAGATGAACGGCACCGCCTCCGGCGTGTTGCTGGTGAAGATGTACGTGATGAACTTCCTGATGTTCGCGTAGACCGCCCGGCCCTCTTCGACCGCGTTGACGATGGACGCGAAGTTGTCGTCCGCAAGGATCACGTCCGCGGCCTCCTTGGCCACGTCCGTCCCGGCGAGCCCCATCGCGATCCCGATGTCCGCCTTTTTCAAAGCCGGGGCGTCGTTCACCCCGTCCCCCGTCACCGCCACGACGTGCCCCATTTCCCGAAGCGCACCGACGACCCGCAGCTTGTGCTCCGGCGTCACCCGGGCAAGGATCACCTCTTCCTTCAGGACGTCCTTGAGAGCATCGTCCCCCATCGCGTCCAGCTCGGCGCCGTTGACGAGACGCGGTTCCGGCATCCGGAGAATCCCGATCCGCCGGGCGATGCTCTCCGCCGTCAGCCCGTAGTCGCCGGTGATCATGACGATGCGGATGCCCGCGCGGTGGCATTTCGCGACCGCCTCGGCCACCTCGGGCCTCGGCGGGTCCATCATGGCCATCAGCCCGAGAAAAGTCAGGTCCCGCTCGACGATCGCGGCCTCGTCCCCCGCCGGCGACCCGGGCAGTTCTCGCCTGGCGACGGCCAGCACGCGCAGGCCGTCGCGGGCGAAATCGTCGTTGGCAAGCGCGATGCCGGCCTTGTCCCCGTCGGAGAGCGGATACTCCACGCCCCCGCGCAGGCACCGGGTGCAAAGGCCGAGCAGTTCGCCGGGCGCGCCCTTGACATAAACCGTCCGCGCGCCGCCCGACGCGTGAATCGTGGCCATCCTCTTGCGCCGCGAATCGAAGGGGATCTCGCGCAGGCGACGGGACGACTTCTCCTCCTCCCGGAGGTCCACCCCCCCTTTCAGGGCCGCCACCCGCAGGGCCGCTTCCGTGGGGTCCCCGAGCACGGACCAGCGGGGAACGGCGGAGTCGGGAGGGAGAAGGCGGGCGTTGTTGCACAATCCGGCGGCAAGCAACAGGGAACGGAGGTCGGCGGTCACCGCATCCGGATTCCGAATGGGTCGTCCGTCGGCGAGGACCGCGCCCTCGGGGGCGTAGCCGACGCCCGTGACCGACAACCGCCGGCCGGCGACCCAGAGTTCCCGGACCGTCATCTCGTTCTGCGTCAGGGTCCCGGTCTTGTCGGTGCAGATGACCGTCGTGCAACCGAGGGTCTCCACGGCCGACAGCCGCTTGACCAGCGCCTTCCTCCGGGCCATGCGCTGCACTCCCATCGCGAGCGAGAGACTCACCGTCGGGAGCAGCCCCTCCGGGACGAACGCGACGATCATCCCCATCGCGAAGAGGAAGCTCTCGGACAGGCCCATTCCCGCGAGCGCGACCGCCAGCCCGAAGAAAAGAAGGCCCGCCCCGGTGGCCAGGAAGGTCACGACCCGGGTCATGCGGATCATCTCCTTCTGGAGCGGGCTCGGCTCCTCGGCGACGCTCTGGGTGAGCCGCGCGATTTTTCCGAACTCGGTCTCCATCCCGGTGGCAAAGACGACCGCGACCCCCGTCCCGGACGCGACGCTCGTCCCCGCGAACACCAGGTTGGAGATCTCGACGCGGGAGCGCCCCTCGTCTCCCACCGGGTCGCACGTCTTTCGCACCGGGTGAGACTCCCCGGTGAGGGTGGACTGGTCGGCGCGCAGCCCGGATTCCCTGACCAGCCGGGCATCCGCCGAGATGTGATCCCCCTCGGCGAGCACGAGGACGTCCCCGGGGACAAGCTCCTCCGCGCGCAGACGCCGCTCCCGTCCCTCCCGAACGACCCGGGCGTAGGTGGGGAGGAGCTTCCGCAGGGCCTCGGTGGCCTTCTCCGCCTTGTACTCCTGCCAAAAGCTGAAGAGCCCGTTGATGACGTTGACCATCCAGATGGCGAGCCCCAGCTGCGGCAGGCCGGCCGCGAAACCGACCAGCCCGCCCGCCCACAGGAGGATCGCCATCAGGTGGGTGAAGTTCGCGAGGAATTTCAGCGCGAGGGATTTGCCGCGGATCGTGCGGATGGCGTTGGGCCCGTGGCGCCGGGAGCGCTCATGCGCCTCGTCGCCGCTGATTCCCTGCGGGCGGGACCCGAGCGCGGCGTAGACTTCGACGGTCGGCAGCAGGTGGACGTGGCCGCGGGCGACGTCCCCGGGAGCTTCGGGGACTGGGGAGCGCGAAAGGCCGGGGCTCTGGAGCGTTTCCATCGCGGGCGCGCCTCGCCAGGAACACGGGAGGGCACTGCGTCGCCGGACCTTGCTTCATTTTACGGCGAAGGCCCGGCGCTGCCAACAAGGGGGGATGCAAGGGGGGATGCGAGGGGGGATGCGACCGCGCTGACGGCACGCGTCGCGCAGGCGCCGGGCGG
>JBLNEU010000222.1:0-4424 GCA_050263015.1 Deltaproteobacteria bacterium
AGCGCTTCCTCCTCCTTTCCGCCCTGCTTGTCGCAGCGGTTCCGCCCCTCTCCTGCAAGTCCATCATCCGGGAGGCGTTCCGGGCGCCGAAAGTCAGGGTAATCGACGTGGTGTTCATCTCGAACCCCCTCGTCGACCCGGCGCTCCCGTGGACCGCGGAGGTCAGTCTCGAAGTGAACAACCCCAACGACTACCCGCTCACGGTGGTCCACGTCGCGTACTCGGCGATCATGGACACCCGGACAGTGGCCGAGGGGGAGCGGACCGAGGAGACCCGGATCGGCGCGTCGGGGATCACCGTCGTCAGGATGCCCGTCGCATTCCGGTCCGAGGCGTTCGCCGAGGCGGCGCGCCGGGTCTTCGTGAAACGGTCCCTGCACTACGAGTTCAACGGCTCGGCCGCATTGCGCGCCCCGATAGCCGGGACGGTGCGCATCCCCTTCTCCAAGACGGGCACGTTCGACGCCGCGGAGATCCTCAAGAAGAAGGGATTCGGACTCAATTGACGGGATGCGGGGGCGCAGCCCCCGCCAGCGCCGCGAGAAGGTTGTCCGTCGCGAGCCGACCCATCGCCTCCCGCGTTTCCCGCGTCGCGCTTCCCAGGTGCGGGATGAGGACCGCCCGCGGGGCCTCGAGCAGTCCCGGGTGGATTTCGGGCTCCCGCTCGTAGACGTCGCAGCCGGCCGCAAAGATCCGGCCCTCCGAAAGCGCCGCCGACAGGGCGGCCTCGTCCACCACTTCCCCCCGGGCCACGTTGACGAGCACGGCGTCGGGCTTCATCCGCGCCAGCTGTTCCCGTCCGATGAGCCGCCGGGTCGCGTCCGTGAGCGGGACGCACAGCACGACGAAGTCGCTCGCCGCCAGGAGGTCGTCCAGCCCCGCCCAGGCGGCCTGGAGCGAAATCTCCCGCTCCTCCGGGAGGCGCCGGCGGCTGCTGTAGAGGATCCGCATCGCGAACCCGCGCGCCCGCGCCGCGACGGCGGCGCCGATCTTTCCCATCCCCACGATCCCGAGCGTTCTTCCGAAGACGGGGACGCCCAGGAACCCCCACGGGTCCCACCCGGTGAACCGTCCCGCCCTCAAGGATCTTTCCGCCTCGGAGAACCGGCGGGCCGCGGCGAGCATCAGGGCGAAGGCAAGGTCGGCCGTGGCGTCGGTGAGGACGCCGGGGGTGTTGCACACGCGGATCCCGCGCCGCGTCGCCTCGGGCACATCGATGTTGTTGACGCCGACTGCGTAGTTGGAGACGACGCGGAGCGACGGCCCGGCCGCGTCGAAGAGGGCCGCGTCGACGCGGTCCGCCAGGGTGCAGAGAATCCCCGCCGCTCCCGGAGCGAGACGGAGCAGCTCCTCCCGGGGCATCGGCGCGTCCGGGGGAGTCGCCGCGACTGCCGCCGTCCCGCCGATCCGCTCCACGGAAACGCCCGGCAGCCGCCGGGTGATGACCACCTTCGGTTTCCCCGCCAACGAAGCCGTCCCCCGAACCCGGAAGATGCGAAAAGCGAAAACGTTTTCATTATACAGGGGGGAACCGTGTCCGGGAAAACGGCAGCGTCAGGAGCGGAGGGACGGAACGACCCTGGACTTTTCGTCGCGGGAACGATTTGACAGGGCGAGGGAGGCGGGTATAATTTGAGTTTTCCGCTTTCCTCTATATTTCAACCATTCGCGCCAGGAGGGGAGACATGGCTGTCAAGGTCGGCATCAACGGATTCGGCCGGATCGGGCGGAACTTCTTCCGTGCCGCGTACAAGGATCCCGCGCTGGAAATCGTCGCCGTCAACGACATCACCGACGCCGCGACGCTCGCCCACCTGCTCAAGTACGATTCGATCCACGGCCGGTTCGACGAGAAGGTGGAAGTGTCGGACGGCGCGCTCGTGGTCGCGGGGAAGAAGGTCCAGGTCCTGGCCGCCAAGGACCCCGCGGAGCTTCCGTGGGGGAAGCTCGGCGTCGAAGTCGTCATCGAGTCGACCGGCAAGTTCACCGAGCGCGAGGGGGCCGAGAAGCACCTCGCCGCCGGGGCCAGGCGGGTCCTCATCTCGGCGCCGGCCAAGAACCCGGACGCGACCTTCGTGATGGGCGTCAACGAGAAGACGTTCGATCCCGCGAAGCACCGGATCATCTCGAACGCCTCCTGCACGACGAACTGCCTCGCGCCCGTGGCCAAGGTCCTCCTCGATTCCTTCGGCATCGAGCGGGGGCTCATGACCACGATCCACGCCTACACCAACGACCAGCGGATCCTCGACCTGCCGCACAAGGATCTGCGGCGGGCGCGGGCGGCCGCGGTCTCGATGATCCCGACCACGACCGGGGCGGCCAAGGCGGTCGCGCTCGTCATCCCGGAGCTCAAAGGCAAGCTCGACGGGGGAGCGATCCGCGTCCCGACCCCGAACGTCTCCGTGGTCGACCTGACGGTCGAGCTGTCGAAGGAGGCCACGGCGGAGACGGTCAACGCGGCCGTCAAGAAGGCGGCCGACGGACCCCTGAAAGGGATCCTCCGGTACGTCGCCGAGCCGCTCGTGTCCGTGGACTTCAACCACTCCGCATACTCCTCGGAGTTCGACGCCCTCTCCACCAAGGTCATCGGCGGGAAGATGGTGAAGGTCCTCGCCTGGTACGACAACGAGTGGGGCTACTCCTGCCGGCTCCTCGACCTTGCGAAGTTCGTGTCGAAGGGAAAATAGCCGGATGCGCACGCCGCTCATCGCCGGCAACTGGAAGATGTACAAGACCGCGGCCGAGGCCGCGGCGTTCGCGCGGGAGTTCCTCCCCCTCGTGTCCGGGGTGACCGGCGTCGAGATCGTCCTCGCGCCCCCCTACCTCGCGATCCGGGCGGTGGCGGACGTCGTCCGCGGGAGCGGGGTCGGGGTTGCGTCGCAGAACGTGCATTTCGCTCCCGAGGGAGCGTACACGGGGGAGGTCTCCCCCGCGATGGTCAGGGAGGCCGGGGCGACGCACGCGATCGTCGGCCACTCCGAGAGGCGTCAATATTTCGCCGAGACCGACGAGTCGGTGAACCGGAAGGTCAAGGCCGCGCTCGAGGCAGGTCTCACCCCGATCATGTGCCTCGGGGAGACGCTCGCGGAACGGGAGGCGGGGAAGACGCTCGATGTCGTGGAGCGCCAGCTGCGCGGCGGGCTTTCCGGCGTGCCGGCATCCGCGGCGGCCAAGGTCGTCGTGGCGTACGAGCCGGTATGGGCCATCGGGACCGGCAGGACGGCGTCGCCCGCACAGGCCCAGGAGGTCCACGCCGTGCTGCGCAAGGGGCTTTCGGGCGCATGGGGAGCCGCGGCGGCGGCGTCGGTCCGGATCCTGTACGGCGGGTCGGTCAAGCAGGACAACGTCGACACGCTCATGGCGCAGGGCGACATCGACGGGGCGCTGGTCGGCGGGGCTAGTCTCAAGGCGGAATCGTTTGCCCGGATCGTGAAGTTCATCTAACGGAGGAGTCGTCGTTCGCCATGTATACCCTGGTCGTCGTCCTGCACGTCATCGTGTCAGTCGCGCTCATCCTCATCATCCTGCTCCAGACGGGAAAGGGCGCCGACATCGGGGCCGTCTTCGGGGGCGGCTCCTCCCAGACCCTTTTCGGCTCGAGCGGACCCACGAGCTTCCTGAGCAAGCTGACCGCGGCCGCCGCGGTCATCTTCATGTGCACATCCCTTTACCTGGCCTACTTCTCCGGCAGCAGGCCCGCCTCCAGCATCATGAGGGGCGGCGCCGCCGCGCCGGCGATGCCGGGGCCGGTGGGCCAGCAGCCGATGCCGCCCCAGGGGATGCCGCCCGCGCAGGCGCCCGCAGCTCCTTCGCAAGCCCCCCCGGCGGCCCCCGCGCGCTGAAGCGAAAAGTCCAGGGACGTTCCCGAACTTTTCGAAAAGTCCAGGAACGTCCCCCTGCCTTGCATCCGTGGCGAGTGAGGTTGGCCGGCGAAACTCTTTCGGAGCCCGGTTATCGACCTTGTCGGCGCAGCTCCCGCGTGAGCTGGTGCGCCCGCCGCGCGGGATCGGGGAGCCGGAAACCCGAGCAGAACCGGAGCACGAGGGCGATCGCCGAAGCGAGGTCCGCCCGGTGCCCCGGCGAAACGAAGACGGGCTTGACGCCCGGCCTCGTTCGAAGCACCGCGCCGACGGTTTCCCCGTCGATCGTCAGCGGGACCCAGTCGCCCCGGTCGGGCCCCGGCTCGCCGTGCTCGCCGACGAGCCTCTTCTTCGCGCACCCGACGCTCGGGATCGAGAGCACCACGCCGATGTGGGAGGCGAGCCCGAAACGGCGTGGATGGGCGATCCCGTGGCCGTCGAACAGCATCGCGTCGGGCCGGCGGCGCAATTTTTTCCAGGCCGACAGGACGGCGGGCCCTTCCCGGAACGTGAGATAGCCGGGGACGTACGGGAACGCGTTGCGGAGCGTGGCCGTCCGCT
>JBLNEU010000223.1:0-6152 GCA_050263015.1 Deltaproteobacteria bacterium
GTCTCATCGCACCCTCCCCGGGAAAGACCGCCGTTGGACCGCCTCTTCGATTATTTATACACTGTAACCTGCCCTTCCCACCAAGGTTCGTCGCGAGGCGTAAGGATGGCGCGGGACAAGCGGCTCGCCGCCGGCACGGACGCCCCGGTCCCGCCCGAGCGGCTCGAGACGGCGCGGCGGCGGATCCTTCTCCTGATCTCGGAGCGTCCCCTGACCGCGAAGGCGATCTCCGCGGACGTCCGCATCCCGGAGAAGGAGGTCCGCGGCCATCTCGAACACCTGCGCAAGACCCTTCGCCGGGAAGGGCGACGCGTCGCCGTGACGCCCGCCGAGTGCCTCGCGTGCGGCTTCGTGTTCCGGAAGCGCGAACGGTTCGCGGCGCCCGGCCGGTGCCCGGTGTGCCGCGGCGAGTCGGTCTCGGAGCCGCTCTTCTTCGTCCCCATGGATTGACCTCTCAGGGGCCCGACAGGATTTCCCGGAGCTGCCCCTCCATCTGCTCGCGGTGAGTCGCGTGCCAGTATAGGCGGCCGCAGGCCGGGCAGGCGCTGAAGGCATCCTGCGTCTCGTAGACGTACGGCGGCACGCGCCCCGCGGCCAAGGGCTTGTCGATCGCCGCAAGCGGCTCGTTGCACCGGACGCACCGGGTGAAGAGACCGGCGGCGGGATCGATCCCGAATGCCGCCACCACCTGCCGGAGCTGGTCCCGCCAGCCGTCCCCCGTCACGAAGAAATGGTTGTCGCGCGCCTTGCGCCTCCGGACGAGGAGCGTGTCCCGGGTCAGGATGATGCGCCCGGCCCGCAGCGCCCGCTCCACGAGATCGTCGTCCGCAAGGTCGCCGACATACTCCACGTCGCACCCCAGGATCCGGAGCCACGTGGCGAGCTTCCCGAGCATCCCGTCGGCGATGAAGCGCGGCGGCGCCGTCACGGGCGGATCCGCACGCGGCCCGGCTTTCCCAACTCGCCCTCCACGTCGTACCGGAACGGACGGAAGAGCCCGACCGCCCACAGGTTGGTCAGGAGATGCCGCGTCACGCGGGAGGTCGTGAACTCCGACTCCCCGCCGCTCATCGCGAGGTAGGGCACGATCTGGTCCGCCAGGCGGGGATCCAGCGCCGCTCCGGTCGCGACGTGTTCGAGCAAAGCGCCGGCGGCTTCGGCCCCCACCGCCTCCGCGCGCTTTCCCCGGGCGCCCAGGGCGCAAAAACCGGCCGCCGCCCCTTCCGATTCCGCCATGAGGAAGATGAACGTTCCCTGGCCCGGCGTGGGGACGGAAACCGCGCGGACTTCGGCCCTGACCCCGGCCCCGCCAATCGCCGGACCGATCTTCGCGAGAGCGGCCTCCTTCTGGCGTTCCGCGATCGCGAGCGGGAGGTTCCCCGCTCCCGATTCGCCCGTCACCGCGAGAAGAGTCCCCGGCTCGACGGCGCGCAGCGGCGCGATCTCCCTCGCGGGGACAAGGCGCGCCCGGATCGTGCCGCCGCCCCGCGGATAGAACCCGTAGGAGTCGATGGAAAGCCGTACGTCCAGGCCGAGCCTCCGCAACGCGGGGGCGAAGACGCCCGCCGCGTAATGGTAGGACGGGCTGAACGGAACATGGGTCCCCCCGGACAGGACAACGTCGCTTTCGCCGGACGCGAACAGGAGCGCGGGAACGATCGTCTGGAGGACGAGAACGGTGGAGCCGGCGGTTCCGATGTCGAGGATGATTTCCCCGCACCGGGGCTCGCCGGGGGAAAAGACGAGCCCGGTGGATCCCAGAGTGTCCCCGGAGACCTTGGCGCCCGAGATCCTCCCGGCGGCTCCCACGGCTGCCAGGTGCTGCGGCATCAGGCCCGGCCTCGGACGTCCGCGCCGGACGTCGAACATCCGGAACGGCTTGCGGAAAAGGCACGAGAGACTCAAGGCGGTCCGGAGGATCTGACCGCCCCCCTCGCCATGGCCGCCGTCGATCTCGATCACCGAATGCCTTCCCTTCGTTGCCGCGCCGGTCTTTCGGCAAGACGGCCCGCCCGTTTCGGCGCCGCGTGGCGCACCCCCGTCCGTGCCCCGCGCCGGCCCCTCAATTATAAGCCCGAATCCGCGCGCCTTCCCGTCGGGTCAAGGAAGCGGCAACGCGTCGCAACCCGCGACGACACCGCTTCTTCCCCCCCGACGCGCCTCCGTATTAGAATGTTGAAATTCCGCGGCATCCGGAGATTCGGAGAGACAATCGGTCGGCGAAAGGGGGAGAACATGAAACGCGGTCTGAGCACGTGGATATCGCTGGTCGCCGTTGCGCTCATGGCGGCGCCCTGCTTCGGCGAGGAGCTCACGGGGACGCTCCAGAAGGTGAAGGATTCCGGAACCATCGTGATGGGCATCCGCGAATCGTCCTATCCGCTCTCGTACCTCGACGACCGGCAGCAGCCGATCGGCTACCACATCGACGTGTGCAACAAGATCGTCGAAGCGGTCAAGGACAAGCTCAAGATGCCCGGGCTCAAGGTCCAGCACCAGCCGGTGACCTCCCAGAACCGGATTCCCCTGGTTACCAACGGCACGGTGGACCTCGAGTGCGGATCGACGACCAACAACGAGGCGCGGCAGAAGCAGGTCGCGTTCGTCGTGACCACGTTCGTCACAAACGTCCGCATGGCGGTGAAGAAGAAGTCGGGCATCACCAGCCTTTCGCAGCTGGACGGAAAGCCGGTGGCGACGACCTCGGGCACGACGTCGGTCCAGCTCATGCGCGCCCACGAAAAGGGCAAGCACATCAACTTCAAGGAAGTTTACGGGAAGGACCACGCCGATTCCTTCCTTCTCATGGAGACCGACCGCGCCGTGGCCTTCGTGATGGACGACAACCTGCTCGCGGGCCTGATCGCCACCTCGAAAAACCCCGGCGACTACACTCTCGTCGGCGAGGTGCTCAACGTCGAGCCCATCGCCATCATGATCCGGAAGGACGATTTCGGGTTCAAGAAACTCGCCGACGATACCGTGAAGGCGATGATGAAGAGCGGCGAGATCGACAAGCTGTATGCCAAGTGGTTCATGTCCCCGATTCCCCCCAAGAACGTCAACATGAACTTCGCGATGAGCGGAACGCTCAAGGAGCTCATCAAGAACCCGTCCGACGCGCCGGCCGAAGCGTTCAACAGGAAATAGGGCGGCGGTGAAGGGTCCGGGCGCCGGGAGGCCCCGGACCCTTCGCTCCCCGACGACGGAGCGCCGAGCCGGAGATGAAGTACCACTGGAACTGGGGCATCTTCTTCGAGCAGATCAAGGCCGGGGACGAGACGTACCTGTCCTGGATCATCACGGGCCTCGGCTGGACCGTGGCCGTGTCGCTGTGCGCCTGGATCATCGCACTCGCGCTGGGCTCCCTCGTCGGCACGGTGCGCACGACGCCGTGGCGGTGGGCGGTCCGGCTCGGCAACGCCTACGTGGAATTCTTCCGGAACGTTCCCCTGCTCGTGCAGATGCTCCTCTGGTTTTTCGTGGCCCCGGAGCTGCTGCCCGAGGACCTCTCCCTGTGGGTCAAGCAGGACATGCCGGCCAAGGAATTCTTCACCGCGACGATCTGCCTGGGCCTGTTCACGTCGGCCCGGATCGCGGAGCAGGTCCGGGCGGGCGTCCAGAGCCTGCCCCGGGGCCAGCGGCTCGCGGGGCTCGCGCTCGGCTTCACCCTGCCTCAGACCTACCGCCACGTCATCCTGCCCATGGCGTTCCGCATCATCATCCCCCCGCTGACATCGGAGTTCATGAACGTCTTCAAGAATTCGTCGGTCGCGTTCGCCATCGGAGTGCTGGAGCTCACCTTCCAGGCGCGGCAGATGCAGGAGGACTCGGAGCAGGGGATCGAGACGTACCTGGTCGTCACCGTCCTCTACTTCCTCTGCGCCTTCATCGCCAACCGCGGGATGAACTGGATCGAGAAGAAGACCCGCGTGCCCGGCTACATCGCGGCGGCGAAGTAGGGGGGCGGAATGCTGGGCCAATTCGACTACAGCGTCCTCCTGCCGAGTCTCTCCTACATCTGGGGCGGGCTGCTCTTCAGCGTCAACCTGACGATCATCGCCATGAGCGGGGGAGTCGTCATCGGCACCCTGCTGGCGATGGCGCGGCTGTCCGACCTCAAGGTCCTCCCCACGGCCGCAACGATCTACGTCAACCTCATGCGCTCCATCCCGCTGGTGATGGTCATCCTCTGGTTCTTCCTCGTGATCCCGATCCTGACCGGAAAGCCGATCGGCGCGGAGCGGTCCGCGATCATCACGTTCACGGCGTTCGAGGCGGCCTTCTACAGCGAGATCATGCGGGCCGGCATCCAGAGCGTGTCCCGGGGCCAGGCGATGGCCGGCCAGGCCCTCGGCATGAACTACTGGCAGACGATGCGGCTGGTGGTGCTTCCGCAGGCGTTCCGGAACATGGTCCCGGTGTTGTTGACGCAGACGATCATCCTGTTCCAGGACACGTCGCTCGTCTACGCCATCGGGGCCAAGGACCTTCTCAAGGCGGCCGAGATCGCCGGGAAGAACTACAACCGTCCCATCGAGATGTACCTGTTTTCGGCGGTCATCTACTTCGCCATCTGCTTCACGCTGTCCTCGCTCGTGAAGCGCCTGCACGCGAAAATCGCCGTCGTCCGATGACGGGCCCGGGAGCCGAGCCATGGCCATGATCCAGATCCAGGACGTGAGCAAGTGGTACGGAGCGACCCAGGTGCTCGCGGACTGCTCCTCGCGGGTGGAGAAGGGAGAGGTGGTCGTGGTCTGCGGTCCCTCCGGCTCGGGCAAGTCGACGCTCATCAAGTGCGTCAACGGCCTGGAGCCGTTCCAGAAGGGGAGCATCTTCGTCGACGGCATCGGGGTGGGAGACGCCAGGACGGACCTGCCCAGGCTCCGCGCCCGCGTGGGCATGGTGTTCCAGCACTTCGAGCTGTTCCCCCACCTGACGGTCCGGGAAAACCTGACGATCGCGCAGGTCAAGGTGCTGGGACGCGACAAGACGGAGGCGGCCGGCAAGGCCCTCGCCCTGCTGGACCGGGTCGGCCTCGAGGCGTTCGCGGACAAGCACCCCGGGCAGCTCTCCGGCGGACAGCAGCAGCGGGTGGCGATCGCCCGCGCGCTCGCGATGGACCCGATCTGCATGCTGTTCGACGAACCGACCTCGGCCCTCGACCCCGAGATGATCGGCGAAGTCCTCGCCGTCATGCAGGACCTGGCCCGGGACGGAATGACGATGATGGTCGTGACCCACGAGATGGGATTCGCGAAGAACGTTGCCCACCGCGTAATCTTCATGGACCACGGTCGCATCGTCGAGGACGCCGCCAAGGAGGAGTTCTTCGGCACGCCGCGCTCGGAGCGCGCCCAGCAGTTTCTCTCGAGGATCCTGCGCCACTAGGCGACACTCCCCACCCGGCTTTCGCGATCGCGGCGCCCGCCCGCGCGCCGGTCTTCCGAAACGCCCCCCGTCGGGCCGACATCCAGCGATCGCCCGGGAACGCGACTTGCACTCTCCCTGGTACCTCGAAAGGGGAATTCCGCGCGGGAGGCCGGCGATGGACGCGACGACCTGGGCGTTCAACCACAGGGATCCGACCCTCATCGAAAAAGCCAGGATCGAGATCAGGAAACGCCGGTACAGCGCCAGGACGGAGGAAGCATACCTCGCGTGGATCGACCAACGTCGAGTCTGAAAGCAAAGAACAGGAAATCGAAAGTTGCATTGCGTCCGCCATGAAAAACAAAAGACAGAAGTTGAAGGTGGTGCCGGCAAAGGAGTTTCGAAACGCGTTATTCGCTGGAAGGAAGTTCAAGGAAACCGCTCGCTCTACCGAATCCCTTCTCTCGATACTCCAAGACACGAGTTTACGAAATCAGGTGGACAAGCTCGGGATCCGTTACGCGATTATCGTCGGGACAAACACCTCAACCTTTGGCGAACAAGGGGAATTCGATTTGGGAGACGAGCTGGGAACCTGGGGCTATACCAAATCATGGGTTCGGTCGTCCCAATTTTTAGGCAGACATCATCGATGTGCGACAGCCAAAAAAAGCCGGGAAGATTTCCTCGAGCTCCAATGGAAAGGCCGGGTATGTCATCCCCGTTGTTCTTGTCATCCCACTCCCCCCGATCCCCTTCTTCGCAGCAACCGAAAGCAG